>NZ_JBVHMR010000030.1:0-102015 GCF_055558375.1 Streptomyces sp. NPDC025793
GGTACGGCGCAGGGAGTTGCCGAGGGTGTAGCCGAAGCCCGGCTCCAGCGGCTCGATCACGAACCGGGAGCGGAACTCGTCGACGACCTCTTCGGTCAACGAAGGACGCTGAGCAATCAGCACGAGGTATTGCCTCCAGATTTTGGCGCCCGCTATCTGACGCCGTAGACACCACGAAGGGTACGGGTCGTGCGGCCTGATAGTGAAGCCGAACCGCCCGACACCGCCCGTCTGCCGACCGACGAGCAGGCCCGACTCCTGCCGGAGTGGAACCGAACGATGAGCGAGACTGCCACCAGTGCGGGCGGTAGGCGCATACTAGGGGCAATGACAAAGCCTGCTGCACCGAAGCGACACTTGCCCACCAGCCCCTTCAAGGCCCCCGTCACACCGGCTCCCAAGCACTTCACCGAAGGCGACCAGGTCACACACGACGTGTACGGCCTCGGCCGGGTCATCAGCATCGAGGAGGGAATCGCGGTACTTGTGGACTTCGGCTCAGAGCAGGTGCGGATCCTGAGCCCGTACGCCAAGATGACCAAACTGTAGGCCCCCTGTCCCCAAGCGCGGCACGCTGCGCTCCTCGGAGACCTGCAAGGCGCGCCACCAGGATCGTCCCACTGCTGAAAGCCCCCCACGCTCCGTCACCCGGGCCGTCCATGCGTCTCCCGGGTCCCGCTGCCGGCGCCGGACAGTGACAGCACCCGCCCTGACCGATCCGGTGCCGCTGTGCGGCCTGTCCGGGCGCCCGCTCACACCGCGGACGAGGTGGCAGTGGACCGCGCTTCTCTCCGCCTCGTCGTCACGGGCGGAGGGGGCGGGACCGACGGACATACGAAGTTGGCGTCGCCAGCCGCCGTGAAGGACATGGCCCGGGTGCCGCTCGGCGTACTCCGAGCTCGTCGGGCGACCGACCGGTTCCAGCCCGACGTGGTGCTGGCGACCGGCGGGGATGTGGCAGTTCCGGACGTGAACGTAATCCACCGGTGGAGCCTGGACAACGCGGCAGGTCTACGGGTGCGGGCGGCTGGATTGCCGGCCGAGCTTGCCGGCCTCCACCACCTGCCGGGGTTCGTGAACGACGCGGTGCCCCATGTGCCGACGCCCGCGGACGTGGTGATGTCGAGGAGTGGGGCGGGGACACAGGCGAAACTGGCCGAACTAAGCAAACCCACCTTTTTTGTGTCGCTGACGTCGTCGGCCGGGAACGAGCAGACGCACAACGCTCGGCACCTGAAGCGGAGCGAAGCGGCGGTCACCCTCACCAGCAAGGTGACATCGGCCCGACCGCCGGACGCGGTAGGTCCGCTCCTGGCCGACCCCCGCGTTCGGCGGGGCGTGGCGGAGCGACCCCCTGCATACGGCCGTCCGGACACGTCGGCCAGGCGCGTGGACGAGATTCCGTCCGCCGCGAGCCAGCCGCTCACCGGTGAGGCCGGCGGACATGAAGAGCCCTTCCCGGCTCGACGAGGACGGCACGCGCGTTGAGCACTTCCTGGTCCTTGCCTATCGGGGTCGGGGATGTCCCGGTCACCGAGGCCCTGGGCGAGTTTGGGCCGATTGCTCTCGCCGCAGACTTCGCGGAGGACGTCGAGCGGTGGGACGTCCATCGTGAGGATGGTGTCGGCCCGGTCCATCATCTTCCAAACAAGCTGCCGCGCCCGGTGGACGGTGAGGCCGAGGCCGAGCCGCCGAGCCGCCGAGCGGAGATGTCGGGACAGGTAATGGACGCCGATGCCAATGCCGCGTGGGTCCCTGCACCAACGTCGACAGCTCCGACCGCCTGAACCCATCGCCGGTGGAGCGAACCATGTCGCGAATCAACGGGTTCCGCCACCTTCACCACCGTTACGCCCGCAGAGCCGAGTACTTCCTCGCCTACGCCGGGCATCGCCAGCGCTCTCCTCCGCTGTCGCCGACCGGACGCGCGAGGGGCAGCGCTAAGCGATACTCATGCTGTGGAGTCGTTCGAGCTGGTCCGGGCAGCGGAACGGCTCCGGGATTGGGATGCGGCCATCGTGTTGGTGAGTGCCCACGTCGAGTGCCACTCCAAAGATCCTTACATGCACGACAACCATTTGTGGGCGTCGAGCCCCTGGTCCGCTTCTCCGGCGCGCTCTCGGCCGCCGATGCCGGGCCGTGGCCTGCGCGGGCGTCACCGTCTTCAGCGGCCTGCGGAACAGCTCCGCTCGGCCCGGCGACTTGGTCGCGGTGCTCGGTCTCGGCGGCCTCCGCCATCTCGGGGTGCAGTTCGCGGCGGCGACGGGCTTCGGGCCCGTGGCGATCGCACGGGGCGTGGAGAAGGCCGACTTCGCCCGGCGACCCGGCGCTCACCACTACGTCGACAGCGCCTGCGGCACCACGGTCGCCAGGTCCCTCCAGTCCCTCGTTCGCGCCGGGGCGTCCTCGCCACCGCCGAGAATTCCGAAGCCAGCACCGCTACCGTGCCTGGCCCGCCTCCCCCGCGGGGAACTCGTGGTCATCGGAGCCGACACCATCCTCTTGGGCGTCACCCCCGTCCCAACTGCTCACCGGCACCTACATCCTGCACCGCCACCCGGCCGGCACCGCATCGGACGTCGAGGAAGGCCATGTCCTTCAGTGCCCTGCACGGCATCCGACCTGTGACCGAGGCCGTGCCACTGGACGGCGAGGACACCGACTGCCGGAAGACGCCGGCCGGCAAGGCGCGCTTCCGGATGGTGATCGTCCCCGGCTCATGACCAGCCATCAGAACATCAGGTGAGCCCATGTCCACAAGCCCTTCAGCAGTCTCCCCGCCGTGGGAATCCGGTAGGGCAGAAGGACTTGCGGACAAACATCACCCAGGCGTCGGTCGGCAGACGCGTGGACGACCGACAGAACCCGAGGCCGGACATTCCCGAGCAACCGGACACCGCGGTCCGAACTACAGGAGGCGATCGACATGGGCGCAGGACCCATCCTTGTCACCGGCGTCGGTGGCGCAGTCGGCGGAGTCGGAAACATGGTCCTCGATCATGTGCGAGCGAGCGGTATGCCGGTGAGGGCTCTGGTGCATCACGACGACGAACGGGCCGCGGCGCTGCGGGCCCTGCACGGCGTGGAGGTGGTGGTCGGCGACCTCACGCACGGCGCCGACGTGGTCGACGCACTCTCGGGCTGCCACCGCGCCTACTTCGGGATGAGCGTGTCCCCGGTATACCTGGAGGCCGCCACGACAGTTGCGGCGGCCATCCAGGAGGGTGACGGCCTCGATCTGCTGGTGAGCATGTCGCAGATGACGGTGTCGCAAATGAGCCTCACCAGCACCACCGAATCCCGGCAGCAGCGACTGCACTGGCTGTCCGAGCACGTCCTCGACTGGTCTGGGGCCCCGGTCGTACATGTGCGGCCCACGGTCTTCATGGAGAACCCGCTGTTCGCCCGGGTCGCAGCCGCCTCGGTCCAGCGTGACAGTACGATTCGCCTCCCGTTCGGCTCCGCCCGGACCTCTCCGGTCGCCGCGGCCGACGTGGCGGAGGTGATCGCACATCTCCTGCTCGCCCCGACCGCGCCATCCCGCCGGGTCTACGAGCTGACCGGCGCACAGTCCCGTGACATGAATGCCATCGCCGCCGAACTCTCCACCGCCCTGGGCCGTCCCGTGACCTATGTCGACGTGCCGTACGAGGAGTGGCTGGAAGACGACCTGAAGAAGGCAGACCTGCCGCCCCACGTCTTCGAGCACGTCGCCACCATGGCCCGGCTCCACCGCGAAAACCGCTACGACCGCGCCACGAACGACATCACCGAACTGCTCGGACGCCCCCCGCTCGGGTTCGACCACCTCCTGAGGAACACACCGGCCTCGTAGCCCCAGGGTCGATCGTGATCTGGACGCGTGGGCCACGGCCTGGCCAGCCCGATGTCGTGCAGGACGCAGGCGACGAACAGCGACTCGGAGGTCGAGCCGCTCGAAGGCGGACGGGTGTGCATCGGTGGTCGCGATGCGTCTCTCTTGTCAGGTTCCCGGGTGCGGGGTAGATCGGTACGGTCGCCGGATGGCGCCCTGATGGGTGGATGCGGTCCGGGTACAAGGGCGGCTGTACGGCACATGGAGCGGCGCCCGGTCACCCGCGGGGAGAGTGATGCGCGGCTGCAGTGCCGTGCTCTGTCTACAGCTGAGCGACGAACGCATCGATGCACGCGGCCACTTGGTCGGGCACCTCAAGGGGCGAGAGGTGGCCGGTTCCCTTCAGGACAGTCAGCGAGGCAGTCGGGATCAGGGGCAGCAGGTGGTCGGCGAGCACGGTCGGGGGGTCGACCTTGTCGTGGCTGCCTGCGAGAACCAGTACCGGCACCTCGATGGCCGAGACACCGGCCGACACGTCCTGGACCAGGCCCTGGCGCGGCCAGGCGAGACGGGCCTGGACGCCTCCGCGCAGACTGTCCTCGACCACCTGGCGGCGCAGCTCGGGACTCAGCCCGCCGTGCGTCAGCATCAGGTCGATGCTCTGAAGAACCGCCTCCTCGTCGTCGTAGGCGTGGGAAATCGTCTCCTGCATCTGCGCGGTCACCCCGACCGGTGCGGGCGGCGCGGGCGCCACGAGGACGACTCCCGCCAGGCCCGCGGGCTTGCGTGCGGCCAGCAGCTGGGCCACCTTGCCGCCCATGGAGTGCCCGACGAGCACATGGCGGGAGTCTCCGAGCACGTCGATGACCCGCTGCGCGTCGTCCGCGAGCTGCTCCAGGTCGTAAGGTCCCGGCACGCTCGTGGAGTCGCCCCATCCGCGGTGGTCGTAGGCCACGAAGCCCTGCCCGGGGTCCAGACGCTGCAGCACCGGGATCCAGGTGCGCCGCGATCCTCCCCAGTAGTGGAGGAAGATCAGAGCCGGGCCGTCACCCTCGCGGACGTGGGCGTACACCTGGCCGCCCCGCACGTCGAAGAAGCGGCCCACCACATTCTGCGAAGTCACGGTCAACTCCTCGTCCATGGCCGGGGCTCTCGGGCCGGTCCACTGGTGTGTGAAGCCGGTTGCCCCGCGTTCGCTTTTCGATCCTGCTCCGGAGCCTCCCTGCCACGCCACGGCTCATCTGCCAGCATGCACATTTTTCGGGCCATGCATGGGCCCGATGCATGGTGCAGATGGGCCACTGCTCTTCGGACGGATGATCCGGGCCTGAACAGGAGATTTACCCACGTGATGCCCCTTGCTCCCGGAAGGGCGACTGGCTGGCCCCCTCTGGGACATGGAAACGGCCGTAATATTACGGCCATGAACAGGCACCAGGTCATGGTCCTGGCGGTGGACGGCGTGCTGCCCATGGATCTGGGGATCCCCACGCAGATCTTCAACACCCGTCCGAACACCCCCTACGAGCTGACCGTGTGCGGTGACACCGAGGAGGCCGTGAGCACCAGCGCCGGTTTCACCTCGGACTGACCGCGGGACTCGAAGCGCTCGCCGACGCGGACACGATCATCGTCCCGGGCTTCGAGGACTTCCGGCGCCCTCCGCACCCACGGGTGAGGGCCGCGCTCAAGCTCGCGGGCCGCGCCGGGATACGCATCGCCTCCATCTGCACCGGCGCCTTCGCCGTCGCCTCGGCCGGACTGCTGGACGGCCGCACCGTCACCACGCACTGGGCGAGCGCGGATGCCCTCGAAGAGCTCTACCCTCTGCTGCGCGTCGACCGCGATGTCCTCTACATCGACAACGGCACCGTCCTGACCTCCGCGGGCGTCACGGCCGGCATCGACCTGTGTCTGCACATGGTCCGCAAAGACCTCGGCGCAGCCGTCGCGAACGACATCGCCAGGGAAATCGTCGCCGCCCCACACCGCGACGGCGGACAGGCCCAGTACATCGCGAGGAGCCTCCCCACCCCCCAGGCCACCACGCTCACCGAAACCCGGACATGGGCCCTGCGCCGCCTCGACGAAGACCTCAGCATCCCCCGCCTCGCCGACCACGCCGGCGTCTCCCTGCGCACCCTGACCCGCCTATGGCGGCAGGAAACCGGTGTAAGCCCCCACCAATGGCTCCTTACCGCCCGCGTCAACCGCGCGCGAGAACTCCTGGAGACCACAAACCTCCAGGTGGAACAGATCGCCACCCGGTGCGGCCTCGGCAGCGGCGCCAACATGCGCGCCCGATTCCGTGACGCTGTCGGCACCACGCCCACGGCCTATCGTCGCGCCTTCCAGCACCAGGGTGGCTGACGGCGCAGGCCAAGCGGGACGGGCGGGGCTGAGCGGGTCGGTGCGGGGCGGGGCCCGGGGCGAGCTGACACGCACCGGGGTCCACGTGGGGAGTCAAGATCGATTGTCAGTGGTGCGTGAGACGGTGGAAGCATCGAGTCGGAACGAGGGGGAGCTGTCTTGTCCGGAAGCCAGAACTACATCAATCACGTTGCTCTTGTGCTGGACGCCAGTTCGTCCATGTCGCATCTGAGTCGCAAGGTCGTCGAGGTCGCAGACCAGCAGATCGCCTATCTTGCCCGCCGGTCGAGGGAACTGGACCAGGAGACTCGCGTCACCGTGTACGTCTTCGCGGACAAGGCGGAGTGCGTCATCTACGACAAGGACGTGCTGAGGATGCCGTCACTGAAGCAGTTGTACCGGGTCGGTGGCATGACTGCGCTGCTGGCGGCCGCACTGAAGTCACAGCGGGAGCTCGCGCAGACAGCCCAACTGTACGGCGACCACAGCTTCTTGACGTTCGTGCTCACCGACGGGCAGGAGAACGCAAGTCACCGCTGCCCGGAGTCCCCTGCCAGGGACCCGCGTGAACTGGTCGATGCCGTGGCCAAGATGATGGCGACACAGGCGGACAACTGGACGCTGGCCGTCCTCGTGCCGGACCAGATGGGCAAGCGCGAGGCCATGCAGTGCGGTTTCCCGAAGGACAACATCGCCATCTGGGACGCCACGAGCACACAGGGTCTGGAGGAGGCCGGGCAGGTCATCCAGGAGGCCACCGAGAAGTTCATGGTGGGGCGCACCCGGGGCATCCGGGGATCGCGGGCGGTGTTCTCCACGGGTGCCGAGGCGGTCAACAAGGACACCATCAAGGCGGCCGGCCTCACCCCGGTGAATCCGTCGCACTACCAGCTGATACCGGTGACTCGCGACGCGGCGATCCGGGACTGGGTCATCGCCTGCGGGCACACATACCGCACCGGTGGTGCGTTCTACCAACTGAGCAAGTCGGAAAAGGTCCAGGCACGAAAGCAGATCGCGGTACTGGAGAAGAAGACGGACCGCGTCTACACGGGGCCCGCGGCCCGAGCCCTGCTCCGCCTGCCGGACGAGGAGATTCGCGTCAAGCCGGACCACAACGACGACTTCACCATATTCGTGCAGAGCACCAGCGTGAACCGAAAACTCGTCCCGAACACACGGCTCCTGCTCATGGCCTGACACCCCCGAGGCCCACGGAACGGCCTACGCACCGGTGACGACGCCGCTGCGCACCGGCCCGGTGGGTCCGTGACTGTCCGACCGCCGCCGGCCCGGTGCACTCGACGGCGACTGCACCCTGGATGCCGATCCCGACACCCTGACCCACCTGCGCACCACCACCCGCCGCACCCTGCACGCCACCCGCCGAACCGAAGCACGCTCCGTACGACGGACCGGAACGCGAAAGGTCCCCCTCACACCCCACGGCACAGCCCATTCACTCGCCGAAGCCCGATGTGGTGCACAGGGGCGGAGGCCACGGGACGCTGCGCGGTGGGCGCGAGCGCCCTGCCCCGCCACTCCCCCACTTCGCCAGTGCCGGTGGCGAGGGCAGTGGTGGTGGCCAGGGCGGGGGCAGGGTCGGACGGGTGCTCGGTCAGGCGGGGGGCACATGGTCGGGCGTGCAGCGAGGTGTCCGCACGGTGGTCCACGGCCTCGCCCGGGCGTGACTCGGACAGCGGGACCTCGGCCGCAGTCGGCCGCCGCGCCCTGCCGGATACGGCCGAGGGAGGGCGGGCGACCTCATCGTTCGAGCGCGTCCTGCCCGGACCCTGCAAGACGACGGACGCACATGGCATCGCCCTTTTTGAGCTCGGTGTGACCTCCTCCATTGCGGACGGTGTGTCGATGCTGTGAGCCTTCGCGGCAGACCACGCACCGAAGAAGTCGAGCCATTCTCCGAGTAACCGTTATCGGCGCCGCACCCAGCGGTCTCCCAGATATCGGACAGCACCGTTCGGCGTCGAGAACAGGGAAGTTTTGATGAGTACACAGCGCACGGAGGAGACGGCGGCACTGGTGAACGCCGCCCGAGCGGGAGATCCAGCGGCCCAGGATGCCCTGGTCAGCGCATATCTCCCGCTGGTCTACAACATCGTGGGCCGGGCGCTGAACGGCTCCATCGACGTCGACGACGTGGTCCAGGAGACCATGCTCCGCGCCCTCGACGGGCTCGGTGACCTGCGCACCCCCGAGAGCTTCCGCTCCTGGCTCGTGGCCATCGCCATGAACCGCGTGCGGGCATACCGGCACAACCGGCATTTCGCCCCCGCCGACGTCGAGGAAGCCGGGGAACTCGTCGACCCGGGCGCCGACTTCG
Source organism: Streptomyces sp. NPDC025793 (assembly GCF_055558375.1). Taxonomy (NCBI): domain Bacteria; kingdom Bacillati; phylum Actinomycetota; class Actinomycetes; order Kitasatosporales; family Streptomycetaceae; genus Streptomyces; species Streptomyces sp. NPDC025793. Next base: position 8,526 of record NZ_JBVHMR010000030.1, read on the forward strand.
TGGACCTGACCATCATGCGGCTCCAGCTGTCCGGGCAACGGCAGGAAACGGCCCGCGCGACCCGCTGGCTGGAGCCCGACGACCAGGAAGTGCTGGCGCTGTGGTGGCTGGAGTGCGCCGGTGAACTGACCCGCGCCGAGGTCGCCACGGCCCTGGAACTGTCACCCCAGCACACCGCTGTCCGCGTACAGCGGATGAAGGCACGCCTCGAAGCGGCCCGTGTGGTGGTACGGGCACTCGACACACGCCCGCCGTGCGAGGACCAGCGCGCCCTGCTGGCCACCTGGGACGGACTGCCCTCGGCGCTGTGGCGCAAACGAATAGCGCGCCACGCCCGGGACTGCACGCGCTGCGGCGGTCTGTGGCAGGGCCTGCTGCCCGCCGAGGGCCTGCTGGCCGGGCTGGCCCTGGTCGCGGCGTCGTCGGCGCTGCTCGCCGCCACCCGCTCGGCCGTCGCCGCGGCCCCGGTCGCGGCAACCACCCCGTTCCCGGCGCAGCCCGGCCCCGCACCGGCCGACGGCGGCGCCGGATACGGTATCCCTTCCTCTGCCGAGCCGTACGCAGACGGCGGCCACTCGGCTGCCCGGCCGGGCTTCGGACCGAGCGGTGTCGCACCGGCCTCCGCCTCCGGCGAAGGCCCGGGTGGGGCCGGGCACCGTGCGGAGCCCGGACGGCAGGCGTCTCGCAGCAAGGCCCGGCGGCGCCGACGCATACGACGGCGGGCCGTCGGCACAGCCGTCGCGGTGGCGGGCCTGGCGGGCGCCTGCATCTGGTACGCAGGCTCGAACCCCGCGCCGCACACCACCGCCGCCGAACGCTCCTCCGACGACCCGGCCGTCGACGCCGCGAAGCCCAGCACAGCACCGGCCTCGTCCTCGCCCTCGGCGTCCCCGTCACCTTCCCCGACCCACACGAAGAAGAGCCCCGCCAAGAAGAGCCCCCGACCCGCCCGGACAACCGACACACCCGCTCCCCGGCCGACCATCACCACCAGCGCTCCCACCGCACCGCAGGCACCGCCGACGGCCTCCGGACAGATCGCCCAGGTCATCACGCTGGTGAACCAGCAGCGAGCGACCGCCGGATGCTCGCCGGTCAGCGAGAACGCGGACCTGGACAGGGCCGCTCAGGGCCACTCCGACGACATGGCCGCCCGCAACTACTTCGACCACGTCAGCCCGGACGGCACCGACCCCGGACAGCGCATCACCGCGGCGGGCTACCGCTGGTCGACATACGGCGAGAACATCGCCAAGGGCCAGTCGAGCCCGCAGGCCGTGATGGACGCGTGGATGAACAGCCCCGGCCATCGGGCCAACATCCTCAACTGCGCCTTCAAGGAAATAGGCGTGGGCGTCAACCAGACCTCCGGCGGCCCGCTGTGGACCCAGGACTTCGGTACCAAACTCTGACGGGCCTCTGACCGTGGGTCGGCTCGCGCTGGACAGCCGCCCGGCCCACAGGGCAAGGACGTGGCCCAGCCGGCCCTGCACACGGGCTACGGGACTGCCTCCACGCTGGTGACGAGCGCGTTGGTCCAACGGCCGGCGCTCCGAAACCCTGCTGCCTCACGCACGCTCGGCGCTCTCCGGTGTCCCGGCCTACGACGATCTGCTGTCCTGCGTCGCCGTCCCCATCGGCTGGCGCTCCGCCCGCACCGTCACGCCGCCTTCCGTCGGTCGCGGCGGGGGCCGGATCTCCGCGTGGGGCCGGTTGGCCGCCCGCTGGCCTCGGACAGGTTCTCGCCGGGCGCCATAGGAATTTCCTATGCCCCCTGCTGGCATTCCGTCTTTGCCTCTCGCTCTTTTCCGTACGTACCGTGAAGCAGCTCGACGAGGTGGCGGGCGCGATTCTTCCGAAGATTCACGCGCTGCGCATGTCGACTCCTTTTCCGTCGGGCGGACAATGACGCGATCGAGAGGACCAATGGCATGACTATGATCGACAACGGATCGGGAACGCGAGGGCTCAAGGGAAAGCGAGCCCTCGTCACGGGTGGTTCTCGCGGAATCGGAGCGGCCGTCGTGCGCCAACTCCTGGACGCGGGTGCCGAGGTGCTCACGACCGCCAGGTCGGCGACGAGCGCAGTGCCGGAGGGGGCCACCCTGGTGCCGGCCGACGTCCGGACACGTGCTGGATTGGAGACGCTCACCGCGGCCGCGCAGGAAGTGCTCGGCGGGGTGGACGTCCTGGTCCACAACGCCGGTGGGGCGCGACCGTACAAGGATGTTTCGGCCATTCCCGACGAGGAGTGGCAGGACGCGCTGGACTTCAACTACCTGGCATCGGTTCGGCTGGACTCGCTGCTGGTACCGGGGATGCGGGAACGGCGTTCGGGGACGATCGTGCACGTCTCCTCGGCCGTGGTCCCCACCCCGGTAGGCCCGTTCCTGCACTACACGGCGGCGAAGGCGGCGCTGGAGAACTACAGCCGGGGGCTGGCCTCGGAGCTGGCCCCGTTCGGGATCCGGGTCAACACCGTGACCCCCGGCAAGGTCGTGACCCCAGGCGGCGAAGCAACGCGGGAGCAGTGGGCGCGCCTGGACCCGACACAGGTCCAGAACACCAGCGCCGTGCCGCTCGGGCGCGATGGCCAACCGGACGACATCGCCCACGCGGTGCTGTTCCTCGTGTCCGACCGGGCGAGCTGGCTGACCGGGAGCAATCTCGTCGTGGACGGCGGAGAATTCCCCAGGGGTTGACGCCGATGTAATTCCGGAGCACGTTGTGCGGCAAAAGGAATTCAGCGGCAACCGCTTCCCTCCAGGCCGTCAGGGCACCGGTGAGAAGAAAGCGGAATCGGACCACATCTCCTGACGCAGGAATTCGAGCAGGGCCGTCTCCGCCGGGCCCGCTCCGGCCCGGAGCACGGCGATGACGGGCTGGGACACGACGGGGAGCACCGGGCGCACGAGGTGCTCGTGACCATGGGGGACCGCGGAGGCCGGGACGAGCGTCACCCCCAGCCCGTGGGCGGCCCAGCGCACGGCCGTCGCGGTCTGGGACACGCGGGCGACCGTGGTCGGGGTCAGATCGTTCTCCCGCAGCACGTTCTGCAGCACGCCGTCGAGCGCGCTGTCACGGTCGAACCTCACCCACGGCTCCCCCTCCAGCTCGCGCAGATCTACCCGGTCCGCGGCGAGCTGTCGGTGCCCGGCGCCCAGCACCACGACGAACTCCTCGTCGCCGAGGTGGTGGGCGTCGGCGGGGCTCCGCTCGCACGCCGCCATCAGGGCGAGGTCCAGCACACCACGGCGGCACAGCCGCTCCAGCTCGGCGGAGCTCGGCTCCTCGAAGACGGTGACCTCCAGCCGTGGGAAGCGGCGGCGCAGCGCGCCCAGCGCGCCCGGCAACTGCCGCGTGCCGAAGCCCAACTGCGCCGCGACCACCAGCTCGCCCACCAGCTCATCGGCGCCGGCCCGCGCCGTCGCCCTCGCCCGCCGTGCCGCGCTGACCGCGACCTCCGCCTCCCGCAGAAAGGCGCGGCCGACCACGGTGGGCACCAGTCCGGTCGGGGTACGGGCGAACAGTTCCACGCCGAGTTCCCGCTCCAGGTTACGGATCTGCTGGGACATCGACGGTTGGGCGACGTGCAGCAGCTCCGCCGCCGCCGTCACCGAGCCCTCCGCGGCGACGGCCAGGGCGTACTCGAACTGACGAAGGCTCATCGGCTCCCGTTCTCTCCCTGCGGTGGACCGCGGTCCCCCCATGCCAACGTCGTCATGGTAAGTCCGATCAGCAGGCAGTACCGGCGATCTTGGCTGCGAGGACATCGGTGTACTCGATCGTCGGCGGGTGCGCGAACAGCTCCTGGAGCCGGGCCAGGCGGGCGCGGCCTGCTGTGGTGGGCGGCGGCGACGGTTTCCGACGACAACTCCGGGTCACCCGGCCTGGCTGTCCGTCAACCGGTCGTTCAGGGGCTCGATGACCGAGCACAGCTCGGGTCGGACCGTCGGATCAGCTCCGGCGTTCGCAGCAGGTCGCATGGCGAGACAGCCAGCCCCACCACGTTCACCGCCCCGAGGCCCAGCATGCGCACCGTCGCCCGGAAACGCCCGGGAGCGTCGCTGACCACACGCGTGGGGCTCCCAGAGGTACTCGGTGTCCCCCAACCCGGGCAGCCTTGGCCGCGGTTGGTTCTCCCCATGCCGGGTGAGTTGGCTCGAAAGCCGGAGCAGTCGGTCAGCCGGCATGGTGTCCCGATCGGATCACCGTTCTCCCCCGGCCAACCAGCGCTGGGCGACGTCGTCGGTGCACGGCGACGCGGGCACCCGGCTGTTGGACGGTGTCAGACGGATCTGGTTGTTGTCGTTGCGGGCGGGGCCGATCCGGTCGAGTTGTCCTGGCTCAGCCGCAAAGTGCACCTCTGTATGGCCGTTGAGGCACGTTGGCCGGCCGGTGCGCAGCAGGTTCTCGTCGGCGCGCAGGAGGTCGAGGAGTCCGGGGCGACCCTCTCACCCGACCACGGCCTCGTCACGGGCTTCGACCTGGTCGGCCCATGTGTCGTAACGGTCGCGGGGTTCGTCCGGCCGCCGTCCCGGGGGTCATGGTCGGAGCCGGTGATCCTGCGGGGGTCGGCCTGGCGGAAGGACACGTAGCGGTCAACGTTCCTGGTCCGGCGGCGCGATCACCGAGACCCACCGAGAGCCGTTGTCGGAGACGTGCATGTTGTACGCGGCGAACGGTGAAGTGCCGTCACCGTTCGCCGCGTAGGCGGGCGCTCCGGGCAGCGGAACGGTCAGCAGGACCTGCGGACCGTTGTCTCCACGTCAACGAACAAGCCTCTCCTGTTGACCCCGCGCCGGGCGGCGCGGGGAACTGCCGAGCCCGCCGACTCCACACGGCGGCAGCGGAGCGGGACCCGGTCGCCTCCGATCCGTTGTCGAGCGGGGGGTGCTCGGACCGTCGCACGAGCGGTCGGCGGCCCGCCGGTCCGAGGAGAGGGAAGATCGAGCTCACGCGGTTCAGGGCCCATCGATATGCGGCTCCGCTTCAGCGGGCTTCGCCGCCCAAGGACACTTGCGGTCCCGTGACGCTTGGTCCGCCGTTGAGACAGCGGTCGCGCTTCACTGATGACTCTTCTGCGCCGCGCCGCCTCCGTCGGCACGGCCCAGGTGCCCCACCGGGCCTGGAGCACTTCTCCGTCGTACCGATCCGCTCCATGGATGCGTTGCCGACCGCGCTACGGCTGCGCTGGGCCGCCATTCACGCAGTCGGAGAAATGAGTGCCCCTGCCCACTCCGGTGATCGAAGTGAGTGCGCACAGAAGCGTACGGTCCATGTCCCCGGTCGGCGCAGTGGCGACGCTGCCGTTGCCACCGTCGCCGCTGTCGGCATGAGCTGGAGCAGCCACGGCGATGGCGGCCAAGGCGAGCGCTGCGGTCGTGATGATCTTTCGCATACCCCGGCAACGATCACGGCGGCCAAGGGGACACGCAGCGGTGCCGATCAGTCCGACGGGGGAACCCGTCCGGCACATCCCCGCACCGTCCGCCCGGGACACCCACGGTGGAGATCGGCTCGGATCCCGTAGCGCACCCGGGTCAGCGGGACGGCCGGAGGAGCGCCGCACCGATCGTCAATTACAAGTTGACGGCGACCGATCGTCAACTTAAAATTGACGCATGAGCCCACTCGACATCAGCCTCGCCGACCTGATCGCCCGGCTCGACGAGGAACTCCCCGACGCCAACGAACTGGCCCGCATCAGCGAGGCGCGACTTCGCGCGCAGACGCTGTCCGACCTCGGTGACCAGCTCATCGACCACTACGTCAGCAAGGCAAAGCAGACCGGCGCGTCATGGACCGAGATCGGCGACGCCATCGGCGTGTCCAAACAGGCCGCCCAGCAGCGCCACGCGCCCGCCGCGTTCGAGCGGTTCACCAACCTGAACCGGCACGGCATCGTGCTGGCACAGGAGGCCGCCCGAACGCACAAGCACGACTTCATCGGCACCGAACACATGCTCCTCGGCCTGCTCGGCGAACCGCGGGGCCTGGCGTACGAGGTGCTGGTGGCGAAGACCGAGTCGGAGCAACGCATCCGCGACGCGATCGAGGAAGCCATGCCGCCGGCCGGGGAGAAGGCACTGCGGGGTCACATCGCCTTCCGGCCGGAGAGCAAGGAGGCCATCGTCCAGGCACGCCGCGCATCGGCCGACCTCGGTCACGACTGGGTCGGCACGGAACACACCCTGCTGGGCCTGATGCGCGTCGAGGAGAGCCCGGCCGCGCGGATCCTGCGCGGCCTCGGCTTCACGGCACAGGAACTGCACGAGACGGTCAAGAACGAGATCGCCGAACGGCTCGCCGCGCGCGGCAAGTAGGAACGAGACGATCAGTCGCCGCAAAGGACCGGACCGGCACGTTTTCCCATCCGACGCGGGGCGGTGCGCTGGTGCCACCGCCCCGCCCGACGTCGGCAACCTCGAACGTGGTCGCGGCGCGGCCACGAAGCACTCGGGTGAGGCGGGGCGGGACCCGCTGTGCCGGGGCACACGGCTCGGTCAGCCGAGTGAGCCGTCCACCGAGGACAACGGCACGGAGTACAGGACCCGTTGCGGAATCGCGGTAGCGGTTCCCGTCCAGCGCCCCGCGCTGTCGGCCGCCCATTCGGTGAGCGTTCGCACCCGGCCCGTACTCCACCAGTAGGACATGCTCTCGGTGTGCTGGCCCCAGCAGGCGTAGGTGATGTCCTGCCCGCAGTTGGCGGCCCCCTTGGCCCCGCTGGTGTTCTGCCGCCACAGGATGCCGTGCCGGCCGACGCCGCCGCGCGCGTCGTCGACATAGAAGTTCGGTGTGCCGCCGCTGGTGGCGCTGTGCGGCAGCACTCCCTGCAGCCCGACGGCCTTCGTCTCGTACGCCGCCGAGGCGTTCACGTGGCCGCTGCTGTCCGTGGCGAGGTGGCCGGGCTCGGAGCTGAAGTCGTACCGCCAGATGCGGGCGGGCCGGGTGCCTCCGGAGGAGAACCACTCGGTGGCGACCAGGCTGTCCGGCACACTGCTGCGGTCCAGCGAGATGGAGCCGAAGCACGGCCGGGAGTCGTCGTTGTCCGCGTTGCAGGCCCCGCCGGCGAGGCTGTAGGAGCCGATGGCCGGCATCACGTACTGGTAGCCGTCCGCCGACCAGCCGCCGCTCACCTTGCCGATCGCGGAAGTGTTGACGGTGGCCTGGAGGATGCGCTTCATGTCGAAGATGTACATCACGTTGTTGTCGGCGTCCCCCTCCCACGACGTGACGATCAGCTTGTCCTGGTACCAGACCATGCCGCCGAGATGGGACTTGAGCGCGCGGTGGTCGGTACCGCCGTTGAGCGGGATGACCGGCGGCACCCAGCGGTACTCGAAGTTTCCCGGATCGTTGGCGTCGATGAACGCGATACGGCCCATGTGGTCGCTGGTGGTGGCGCCGTTCTGCCCCCCCACCCGGCCAGGATGGCCTTGTTGGTGCCCCACATGCCGTCGTTGTCCGCGTCCCCGGAAGAGGTCACGGACTGCGGCAGCCAGTCCTGCGTCACCGCGTCACCGGTGTCCCAGCAGTAGGCGGACTCAGCGGTCGGTTTCACCGGCAGGGCGGCGGTCTCGGTGCTGTGGCAGTCCGCCGCGTTCCGCATCGGGTGGTTGGCGCCGGCGAGCACCTGGTCGACCCCGCGGGACGTGCCCATCTCGCTCGCCAGGTTGTCGAGAGAGGCCGTCGGGACGCGGTGCTCGACCAGTTGGAGCTTGGACAGCTCCGAGGAGGAGGTGATCGTCGTCAGTGCCCCGGGGTTGTCGCCGGGTGCGGCCTGATCAGGTCACGATGCCACTGTTGAACGCGGGAGACGCGGCGGGCATTGATCTCGCCCTCGAAGGTCGAGCCGTCGTGCGCGGGGCGGCCCGGCCAGGCCCTATGCCTCGGGCAGTGGCTGGACGGTCAGGTGGTAGTCCTGAAGGATCCTGCCGTCGTCGTCGAGGGCGAGGAAGACCCGGGCGGCCCAGGCCACTTGGCCCACCTGGGGGCCCGAGGCGTACGTCAGCTGGAGGGTGAGCATGACGATGTCGTCGTGAACGGTGACGTGGTCGTCGTGCGTGACGTGATAGGTGCCGGACGCGACGAACAGCCCGTACGCCTCCGCGACCCGGTCGACCAGTGCGTCGTGGCCGCGGAACTGGATGCCCTCGACGAACTCGACGCCTTCCGCGGCCCACAGCTCGGCGACAGCGCGCCGGCGTGCGGCGGCGTCCGCCTCGCTCCAGACGGCGACGTAGCGACCGACGACCTGGTCGACATCGACGGCGGTGGTGATGTGTGACATGGAGGTCCGCTCCCTTGCTCGGTGTGATCGGCGGCCCGGTTCCGGCCGTGGGCAGCAGGCTTCCGGCGGCCGTCGCGGGAGAGTCAAGGCAAGGAGCTCCGCCGGACTCTCCCCTTACGGGAGGCCGCACAATCGACGGGTGACGAGCCACCTGTCGATCGGCGACTTCTCCCGAGCCACCCACATGACCGTCAAAACCCTGCGCCACTACCACGAGATCGGGCTGCTCGAACCAGCCGATGTCGATCCGCGGAGCGGGTACCGGCGCTACTCGGCCGAGCAGATCCCCACGGCCCAGATCGTGCGCCGTTTCCGCGACCTCGGGATGCCTCTGGAGGACATCAGAACGGTCCTGGCCGCCTCAGACGTTCCCACCCGCAATCGGCACATCAGCGCGCACCTGCACCGGCTGGAGGAGGAACTGGGCCGCACCCAGCGCGCCGTGGCGGCACTGCGCGGCCTCCTGTCGGCGCCCGCCTCCGCCGACTTCCCCGGTATCGAGCTCCGCAGCGTCGGCGCCGTCCAGGCCGCGGCGATCACTGCGACGGTCGAGGGCCAGGACATGGCAGCCTGGTTCCAGGGCGCTCTCGGCGAACTGTTCGCGACGGTGGCGAGCCAGGGGCTGCGGGAGACCGGGCACGCCGGCGGCGTGTACGGGGACGAACTGTTCACCCTGCACCGGGGAGAGGCGACCGTCTTCGTGCCCTGCGACGGCCCCCTCCGCCCGGTCGGACGGGTCCAACCTCTGCTCGTGCCACCGGCCGAACTCGCCGTGATCGAGCACTGCGGGCCGCCCTCGGAAGTCGACCGCGCCTACGGCACCCTGGCCGCGTACGTCGCACGTCACGCACTCGCCGTCCAGGGCCCGATGCGCGAGTACTACCTGCACAGCCGGCGCCACACCCCCGACAGCACTCGGTGGCGGACCGAAGTCTGCTGGCCCGTCTTCCGCACCAGCATCCCCGACCATACGTAGCCCCGCGGACGCCGATGAAGGCCGGCGTGCATCTGTGGCGGGGCCCTTGGCGCCCTGCGCCTCGGCGGGACAGCAGCGGTGATCTCCCACAACTGGCGGGCGATCGCCGGGGGTTGAGCGACGTATTCAGCCGTCCGTCCGCCCGCCCGGATTCCGGATGCCGCTGATCGAAGACGGGTGACGGCGACGACGTCCGTCGCCCTCGGTGTGGCGCCATGCGGGACTGCACCGGGGGAAGGCCCGGCCGGGCGGGTCCGGCAAGCTCCCAGTCGACGACGTGGCTCCCCGCGCAGGCCCCGGCCCTGGCCCCGGTGTGCGAAGCTCAGCCCAACCGCCGGGTGAGGGGCTTTTCGAGAGGGGCGCGGTCGACGGTGGACCAGGCCGGCCTCGGTGGTCGATTCCAGGTCGATCACTCGGGGGCCGAGACCGGGGTACTGGGTGCCGAGACCGGACATCATGCCCGAGATGTACCTGTTGGTGTCGGGCCTGCGCAGCAGCTCGGTCGTGAAGGTGCGGACCGCCGCGAGCTCCTCGTCCTGGGCCGGTCGACGGTGAGCAGGACCGACCCGGGCTGCGACGGCGAGTCGGGCCCGGCTCTCCGCGTTGGCGAGCAGCGTCGGACGCCGGCGCACCCCGCCCGGTCCGCCGTCGGCCGCGCGGGTCTTCAGCGGCGCCGGAACCACCGGCAGACCGTTGATGGCCCGGATCAGGGCCCCGATTCGCCGGAAACGAAGCGCTCGCGCAGGCATACGCCCCGGGCCGGGCACGGATGTTCACGCTCGGTGACGGCGGCCGGGACCGCTGTCTCGCCGGGGCTGCCGGCGGCGACGCCGATCACGATCTCCTCGGCACCGGAGGCGGACGCGTCCAGGCAGGCGCCGTCCAGTACCAGGTGCAAAGTGCCGCCGAGCAGCGTCTTGTCCGCATCGCTGGCCGGTTCGCCCTCGGCGCCGTTCACCACGATGACCGGCGGCGCGCCGGCGCGGTCGGCAGTGGCGAGCACGGCCTGGGCCTTGCGGGCGAACGGGAAGCCGACGCCGCCGCGGCCGGACAGGGCGAGGGCTTCGGCCAGGGTGAGCAGAGCGCCCCGGTCCGGTTCGGCCAGTGGCGGGTGGACACGGGCGTGGGCGGCGAGGTCCAGGTGTGCGCTCAGCCGGGCAGAGTTCAGTCAGCGCGCCTCGGGCGGCCTCAACAGGGCGTGTTTCACTCGCTGCTCCCTGGCTGGGCCAGGCGCGGCGACCAGGACCCTGGTCTCGCGGCGTGCCGGGGCTGTCCTGGCACGCCGGCACTCGGTGCGGAGCTGCGGGTGGGCCAGAAAGCCGAGCGCCGCGACGGCGCAGGCGAAGTAGTCCGGAAAAGGCCGTCAACCGCCGGGGAGGCCGGCGCCGGCGGCACGGCACGACAGGGCACATCGTCAGCCCGTGTCCCGGCCGGTGACAACGGCTCCGGGTACGGCCCACCACCGTATCGACAGCCGCCATCGGCGGCCGATCCTCCGGCATCGGTGGGAGTTGCGGTCCACGACCGCGCGTCGTGGCCACCGAGCGGCGTAGGACCAAGCTGTGCACAGCCGTTCGAAGCGGCCTGCGATCATGAGGCGCATGCGAAGCAGAGGTCACGTGCGGGCAGTCGCCGGCGCAAGCTGCGGTGTCTTGTTGGTGCTGTCCCTCGCGGCGTGCGGCGCCGGGGGTCACCGGAGCGCCGGCGCGCGCGTCCAGGCGGACGCCGCCCGCCCTCGAAAGACGGCCCTGAAGCGCGTACCCGGCATCGGGGATCGGTGGTGGAAACAGGTGCCGGCCGACTCGCGTCAGGTCGTGGCCGTGTTCGGGGCGGGCGAGAACTCCCCCGACTCCACCGTGGCGGTCTTCACCCAACACGGCTCCGGGTGGCGACAGGAGCGGTCCTGGCCGGCGCACAACGGGCGGAAGGGCTGGACGACGCATCACCACGAGGGTGATCTACGCAGCCCTGTGGGAGTGTTCACGCTGAGCGATGCGGGCGGTGTGCTCGCCGCGCCCTGGGCCAAGCTGCCGTACACCCGCTCCGCGGGCTTCCAGGCTCCCCGGTCCTGGAAGAGGTCGTATTGGCACGACTTCGACTACGTGATCGCCATCGACTACAACCGCGTCAAGGGCACCCCGCCCAACGACCCGGCCCGGCCGGAGGGGCAGTCGGAAGGCGGCGGCATCTGGCTGCACATGGACCATGGCAGCGGCACATCGGCGTGCATAAGCCAGTCCAAGTCTTCGATGGAGTACCTGCTGCGCGCCCTCGACCCCACGCTCCACCCTGTCGTGGTGATGGGAGATCGCACGGTGCTGAACGGCTGACGGGAGCAACACCTGCGGTCGAGAATCGCATAGCCGACGGAATGAGAGGTTCCGCACGGCCGTGATCACACATGTGCATTTTCGGTCAGGAATGAACTGACCGCCCCATGTGAGGGGCACCACCCGAGGCGCCCCTCGCATCGGCGTCGTCGCCCGCCCCCACCGAACCCGTGCGGCATGCCGGTGACGGTAATTCATGCGGAAGGAACCTCGTTTATGTGAAACTTTTCCTACCTTGGTGCCAAACAGGCGCAAGAATCGACCGAAACTGACCGCGATCCTTTGACTCCTGATCGCAGTTTCGGTGAATGTCGCTCACATGTCCGTCACATCCCGAGCCGCCACCGGTGGCCCGATGCGCATACGCGACTTCCGGCTGCTGCTCGCGGGAGCTGCCACCGGACAGCTCGGCGCCCAGGTCACGCTGGTGGCCCTCCCCCTCGTGGCCGTCCTCGAACTCCATGCGTCCGCCTTCCAGGTGGGTCTGCTGACCGCTGCGGAGACCGCCGCCTTCCTGCTCGTCGGACTGCCCGCCGGAGCACTGACGGACCGCATGCGCAAGCGTCCCCTGATGATCCGCGCGGACCTGGTGCGCGCCGCGGCGATGGCGACCGTCCCCGCCGCCGCGCTCGCCCACGTCCTGACGATGGCCCAGCTCTACGCCGTCGCGCTCGTCACCGGTGTGGCGACCGTGTTCTTCGACGTCGCCCACCAGAGCTACCTGCCGCAGATCCTCCCCCGCGACCAGCTCGTGGCCGGCAACGGCGCCCTGGAGACGGTCCGTTCCACCGCCCAGGTGACGGGCCCCGGCGTCGGCGGCGGACTGGTACAGCTCGCCGGAGCGCACCTCGCCGTCATCGCCGACGCCATCGGCTACCTGCTCTCCGCCCTGTTCCTGCTGCGCGTCGAACAGCCCGAGGAAACGCCCGCGGCGGCGGACGGCGGGTCACTGCGCAAGGAGATCGGCGAAGGCGTCCGGTTCGTCGTCGGCCACCCGCTCCTCCGTGTCATCGCCCTCACCACCGCCCTCGCCAACCTCTGCACGGCCGTCCTCATGGCGACACAGACCGTGCATCTCGTCCGCGTCGTCGGGCTGAAGCCGGGCGCGCTCGGGCTGGTGCTCTCCGGATCGGCCGTCGGCGGACTCCTGGGCGCCCTGTGCGCCGGGCGCCTCGCCGCCCGGCTGGGCCAGGCCCGGGTCATCCTCCTGTCCGTCATCGTGACCGGCCCGTTCGCCGTGCTCTGGCCGCTGTCCGGCCACGGAGTCCTCGGCGCGGTCCTCTTCGCCGCCGGATCGACGGTCGTCTCCTTCGGCGCCGTCGTCTACAACGTCGCCCAGGTGAGCTTCCGTCAAGGGCTGTGCCCGCCGCGGCTGCTCGGCCGGATGAACGCCACGCTGCGCTTCCTCATGTGGGGCACCCTGCCGCTCGGCGCGCTCCTCGGCGGCGCTCTCGCCGGGTCCTTCGGGTCGCGCACGGCGCTCGCCTGGTGCGCCGCCGGCTTCCTCGCCGTACCGCTGCCGCTGCTGCTCTCCCCGCTGCGCCGGATGCGGGACCTGCCCGGACCCGGCGACCTCCAGGCGGGCGCGGCCTCCGGGAGCCCGCAGGAGACCACCACCGCGGACGGTGCCGAACAGTCCGCTCCCGCGCCCACCCACTGACCGCCCGACCCGAGCGGCACGGCCGGAACAACTCCGCGCGAGCACCGCCGGCCACCGGCCACCGCCGTACCCGTACGGCAGGCCGCAGATCGTCCGTACCCGCCACCGCCCCGTGCCGCGCCACCGCGGCCACGACTGAGAGGACCAAGTGCTCAGCATCACCGGCCAGTACCTGGCCCGCTTCCGGCGTCTCACCGCCGACGACCGGTCCGACGCCCTGCTGCCGGTCACCGGGGCACAGCGCCGCTTCGTACTGGTGCGTTCGCTGGACCCGTCGGGACGCCCCGACGTGGTGCCGATGTTCTTCGCCTTCCCGTACGGAGCCGTCGACCCCGAGCGTCTGCGGACAGCGGCCCGCCGGCTCGCCGCGCGGCACACCGTGCTGCGCTCGCGGCCGGCCGTCGTCCGCGGGACCCCCGTGCTGTGCGTCGGGGACCCGGACGTCCACGTGACCCGGCCGACTCCGGCTCCGGGCGAACGGCCCGCGGACACACTGCGCCGTGCGCTGGCCGGCTGGGATCCGGACGGCCCACCACTGAGGCTCTTCCTGGTACGCGACACGGATCGCGAGGAGGACATCGTCGCCGTCGTCCTGGACCACGCGGTCTGCGACGGCCGCTCGCTGGCGCGGATCGTCGAGGAACTCGGCGCCGCGTACGCCGCGGACGTCACCGGGCCCCGTCCGTCAGCCGGGGAACACGAGCGGACAGAAGCCGAACGCGTCGCCTACCGGGAAGCCGTCCTTCTCCAACTCGCCGCCGAGGAACGGGCGGAGACACCCGAGGCGGCCGCGTACTGGGCGGACCGGCTGCACGCCCTGCGCGCCCAGGCCGCTGCGGCCCGCACCGCGCGCGTACCCGACGGCGCGCTCCCGAGCGGTGCCGCCCGGGCCCGGCTGCCCGTGCCCGACCACGGCGTACCCTTCCCCGCACTGCTCGACGCCTGCCGCTCGGCGGCACGGGCGCTGTACGGGCCGGGCCACGTCGTCCCGCTCGGCTATCCGTGGGGCGGCCGCCCCGCCGGTGCGGACCCGGTCGTCGGCTGCTTCCTCAACACCGTCGTCTTCCCCGCCGACACCGCGGACGAGCCCTCAGCGGAGGCGACGGCCGACGCCTGGTGGGACGACCTCGACCGGGCCGACGTCCCGTTCGACGTGGTCGTGGCCGCGGTGCGGGCGGCCGGCTCGGGCTGGACCGGTGCTCTCGACGGACTGCTGACCGTGGACGACGACAGCCGCCGGCCGCTCCTCACGCTGGCCGGTGTCGAGGGACGGGAGATCCACGTCGACGGCAGACCGGTCCGTGCTCCCTTCGCCGTCTCCGTCACCCAGGGAGCGGAGATCCAGCTGCGGATGGTGTGGGACCGCGCCGTCCTCGACGACGACACCGCACACCGGGCGTTCGACGCGCTGACCGAGGCGCTGCGCCCCGCGGAGCGGACCGTGCGCTGACCGCCGCCGCCCGAACGCGGCCGAACCGCTGGGCAGTTCGGCAGGCAGGTCGGTGGGCAGTTCGGTGGGGCAGGCGCCGTTCGTGCACCCCTCCCTGCGCCGCCAGCGCACCCGGCACACCGGAACGCACCCGCCACGCGGAACGCATCGCACGCACCGGATGCGCGCAACCCGAAGCACTCTCACGCACCACCCCCTCTGACACGGCACCGCGCGATCCGCGGAGCCGCCCGCACGACCACCGCCGGCCACGACCGTGACCGGCGCCGGACACCGACCCGACGACCTCAGGGATCGCCCATGCTTCCGCTCTCCTCCTCGCAGGAGATCGTCTGGCTGCACGAACAGCTGCAGCCCGGCAGTCGCGCCTACAACTTCACCGCATCACTCGACCTGTGGGGCACCCTCGACACCGAGGCGCTGCGCCGGGGTCTCGCCGCCACCCTGGCCCGCCACGACGGCCTGCGGCTCGAACTCGTCGCCGCCACGGGATCCGTACCGGGCCAGCGGGTCGCGCCGCGGTGCCTGCCGCGGCTGCGCACCGTCGACCTCGGCGAAGAGGCCGACCCCGAGACCGAGTTCGCGCGGCTGCTGCGCACCGAGGCCGAGTCGCCGCTCGACACGTTCGAGGCACCGCTGATCCGCTGGACGCTCGTGCGGCTCGCCGCGCGTCATCACCGGCTGGTCCACGTGGAGCACCATCTGATCCACGACGGGCACTCCTTCGCGATCCTGCTCGGCGACGTCTTCCGCGTCTACCGCGCCCATGTCCTCGGCGAGACCCTGGAGCTTCCGCCCGCCCCGTCGTACGCGGACCACGTCCGCTCCCGGGCCGAGGCCGCCCTCGCGCCCGAGTCCCTCGACTTCTGGCGCGACGAGCTGCGCGACCAGCCCCACGACCTGCCACTGCCGGGCCTCGCCCGCCCCGGCGCCCGCCGCCGGCACCACGGCGGGCAACTGCGGCAGACGATCGGCGCCGATCTCGCCGAGCGGCTGCGCGGGCACGCCCGTTCCCGCGGTCTCACCCCGTTCGCCACGCTGCTCGGTCTGTTCGCGGAGCTTCTGCGCCGGCACAGCGGCCGCTCCCGGATGGTCATCGGCACCGCCGTCGGCAACCGCCCCCTCGGCTACGAGGACGCCGTCGGCATGTTCGTGAACACCATCCCGCTGCCGCTCGTCCTGGACGGCGCCGCTCCCGCCCAGGACACCATGGACGACGTCACGGACACCCTCATCCGTGCCCTGCCGCACCAGGACGTGCCGGTCCAGGAGCTGACCCGGGCGCTCGGCATGCACACCTCGGGCGCGGACAATCCGCTGTTCTCCGTCATGTTCAGCGCCCACGACGCACCGCTGCCCGAGATCGACGTACCCGGCCTCGACATCACCCTGTTCGAGGGGTTCAACACCGGCACCACCCGGTTCGACCTCGACGTGGTGCTGCTGCCGGACGACCGGCGCGGGGTCACCCCGCGTCACGGCGCGCCCGGGATGACCCTGGTCTGGGACTACGACGCCGACCTCTTCGGCGAGGACGTCGCCCGGCTGCTCTCCGGTCGGTTCCTGGACCTGCTGCGCGCCTACCTCGACACCCCCGAGGCGCCGCTGGCCGCGCTCGCGCCCGCCGCCGTGGAACCCGCCACCCGGTCCCTGCCGGTCGCCGCCGACCGCGATCTGCTCGATCCCGTGACCGCTCAACACCCTTCGCTGCCCGCCCTGTTGTGCGGCGCGCGCCGCCTCACCTACGGCGAGCTGGACGAGCGCGTCGGCTCCCTCGCGGAGCGTCTGCGCGCCGCGGGTGTGACGCCCGGCCGGCCGGTGGCCGTGGTCCTGCCCCGCGGGGCCGACTCGGTCGTCGCCCTGCTGGCATGCCTGCGGACCGGCGCCGTGTACTGCCCGCTGTCCCCGTCCGACCCGCCCGGCCGACTCGGACTGCTGCTGGAGCGGCTCGCCCCGGCGCTCGTCCTCACCGGCGAGACCACCCCGGCCCTGCCGGACACGCTGCCGACCGCCCGGATCGACGCACCGGTGCTGCCCCGTGCCCACGAGGCCGGTGTGCTGCCCGGCACCACCTACGTCATCCACACCTCCGGCTCCACCGGAACACCGAAGCCGGTCGCCGTCGGCCGCGCGGCGCTGGAGCACCATCTGACCGCGACCGCGGACCGGTTCGGCCTCACGACCTCCGACCGGGTCCTGATGTTCGCCCAGCCGTCCTTCGACGTGGCGCTGGAGGAGGTGCTGCCGACCCTGCACGCCGGGGCGTGTCTGGTCCTGCCCGAGCACGAGGTGCCCACCGGTACGGAACTCGCCGACCTGCTGGCATCCGCCCGCGTCACCGTCGCCAACCTGCCCACCAGCTACTTCCTCGCCACCCGCGAGGACCTGCGTCCCGCACTGCGCGACGAGAGCTGGGCACCGAGGCTCCTGGTCCTCGGCGGCGAACGCCTTCCCGCTCCGGCGCTGCGCGGCATCCTCGCCGACACCGACGCCACCGTCCTCAACGTGTACGGCGTCACGGAGGCGGCCATCAGCTCCACCGTGCACGAGGTCTCCCGCGCGGCGCTCGCCGAGGGCGCCGAGGTGCCGCTCGGCACCGAACTGCCGGGCGAGCGTGTCCATGTCCTGGACGACCACCACCGCCCGCTGCCGTCCGGTGCCGTCGGTGAACTCGCCATCGCCGGGCCCGGTCTCGCCGAAGGGTACGCGGGCAACGCGGAGGCGACGGCCGCCCGGTTCGTCAGGGTCGACGCTCTCGGCGGGGAGCGCGCCTACCTCACCGGGGACCTCGGCTACCGCGGTTCGGACGGTCTGCTGTATTTCCTGGGACGGCGTGACAACCAGGTCAAGCTGCGCGGTCACCGCATCGAGCTGGAGGAGATCGAGGCGGCGGCGTCCGCTGCGCTCGGCGGCCGGTCGTGCGCCGTCGTGCTGGACCGTGAGAGCCCCGGCGGGCCTCGCCTCGTCGGCTTCCTCGAAGACGGCGCCGAGCGCGCGGACTTCGACGAGAAGGCACTCCACGCCGAGCTGAGCCGCCGGCTGCCCGGCCCTCTCGTGCCCGCCCGGTGGGCCGTGCTGGACTCCATGCCGACCCTCTCCGGCGGCAAGCCCGACCGTACGGCCCTGGCCCGTCGCGCGGCCGCGCTCGACCCTGTGACCGCCGCCGAGTCCGGAGTCCAGGCCGGGTCCGGGACCCACTCCGGGTCCGAGGCCGAGGCCGAGGCCGGGTCCGCGCACGGGCCGGCGGCCGCCGTGTCCGACGATCCGATGACGGCCCTCCTCACGGAGGGCTGGCGCGAGGTCCTCGGCCACGGTCGCTTCGACGCCGGTTCCCACTTCTTCCGCAGCGGGGGTCATTCCCTGCTCGCCGCCGAGCTCGCGGCCTGGCTGGAGCCCCGGCTGGGCACCCGCCCGCCGCTGAAGCTGCTCTTCGGCAACCCCGTACTCGCCGATCAGGCCGACGCCCTCGCGGCCGTCGCCGAACGTTCCTCGGAGTCATGATGAACCACACCCCGCCCGTCCCCGATGCCAGGTCCACGGCGCCCGGCACCGGCACCGGCACCACGCTCAGCATCGCCCACGGCCCCGCCGTCGAACCCACCCGCGTGCTCGCCCGCTTCGAGGAGTGGACCCGGCGCGCCCCGCACACGGCGGCCGTGATCGACGGCGCCCGGACCTGGACGTACCAGGAACTCGACACCGCCGCCGCGGACGTGGCCGCCGCCCTGCGCGACCGCGTACGCCCGGGGGACCTGGTCGGCGTCTGCCTCGACCGCTCCACCGCCCTCGTGGTGACCGCGGTCGCGCTCGCCCGGCTCGGCGCCGTGTACCTGCCGCTCGGCCCTCGCCCCGGCGAGCGGCGCACCCAGGCGGTCGCCGAGGACCTCGACGTCGTCTGCCTCGTCGGCGACCCCGGCGTCCTGCCCGAAGGCCACCGGACCGCGCAGCAGTGCCCGCTCCCCCTGCCCACCGACGGCGTGAACGCCCCCGCCACCGTGGTGGCGGCCTTCGCCGCGAGCGGCGGCCGTGGTGCGCGGCGCGCGCCGCAGGGCGCGTTGTACGCCGTCCTCACCTCCGGATCCACCGGCCGGCCCAAGGCGGTCGCCGTGGCCGAGGCCTCGCTGTCCGTCGCCCTGGACTGGTACCGGGCCGAGACCGGACTGGCACCGGGTGACCGTCAGTCGCTGCTCATCGGCGTCGCGTTCGACCCGCACCTGCTGGAGTTGTGGGCCGCGCTGACCTCCGGTGCCGCCCTCGTCCCGGCCCCCGACGACACCCGCTGGGACGCCCAGGTGCTGACCGACTGGTGGCGGGACGCCCAGGTCACGGTGTCGGTGGCGGCCACCCCCACCGTGGAACCGCTCCTGGACCGGCCATGGCCCACGGGCCTGAAGCTGCGCCACCTCGTCGTGGGCGGCGACCGCATGCGCCGCCACCCCGGCCCCGACGTCACCGCGACCGTCCACAACGCCTACGGCCCCGCGGAAGCCACCGTGGTCACCACCACCCACGCCATGCGGGGCACCGACGCGACGGCGGGCGAGCAGGCCCCGCCGCCCATCGGCACGCCGCTGCCCGGTGTCACCGTCGTCGTCACGGACCACGACGGCCGGCCGGTCGCCCGCGGGCGGGACGGCGAGCTGCGGATCGGCGGCCACTGCCTGGCGCTCGGCTATCTCGACCCCGAGCTCACCGCGCACCGGTTCACGGCCCCGCCGGAGGAACTGGCGCGGCCCGCGGTCGACCGTCTCTACCGCACCGGCGACCGGGTACGGATGACCGCCGACGGCTGCCTGGAGTTCCTGGGGCGGCTCGACGACCAGGTCAAGATCAGTGGGGTTCGGATCGAACCGGCCGAGGTGGAGGCCGCGTTCGAGCAGGATCCCCGGGTGCGCGGTGCCGTCGTCACCGTGCTGCGCGACAGCTCCGGGCACGCCCGCCTGGTCGCGCACGTCCGGCCGGCGGACGGCACCGAACCCGCCGCCGGTGACCTGCTCGCCGCGGTGCGCGTCTGGCTTCCCGAACAGGCCGTTCCCGCCGCCGTCCGGATCGTCGGCGGCTACCCCCTCGACGCCAACGGCAAGGTCGACCGGATCGCCCTGGCGGCCCAGAGCCCCGCTCCCGTGGCGGCCGCCTCCCCCGACGACCTCGCCGACGCCTCACCGACCGAACGGCTCGTCCTGACCGCCGTACGCGACCTCCTCGGCCGCCCCGGGACCGGCCTCGACGACAACTTCACCGACGCCGGCGGCACCTCCGTCGTCGCCGCGCGGCTGCTCGTGGCCGTCGAGCACGCCACCGGAGTACGCCCGCGTGCTCGGGACCTGCTGCGCAGCACCGACCTGCGCGCCTTCGCCGCCCTCCTGGACCAGTGCCGGACCCCGCAACCGGCAGGAGCCTGACATGACTCTTCTCAGCCCGAAGCCCGTCGACACCCGGTCTCACCCGCCCGCGGCGACGGCCCTCCCGGCACTCGTCGTCCGGCACGCCGAACTCGCCCCGCACGCCCTGGCCGTCGTGGACGGCGACACCGCCCTCACCTACGGAGCTCTCCTCCGGTCCGGCCGCGCCCTGGCCGCACGCCTGCGGGAGAACAAGGTGGTCCGCGGCGACCGGGTGGCGCTGCTGACGACCCGCTCGGCCCGCACGGTCGTGGCGCAGCTCGCGCTGTGGCTGGCCGGCGCCGTGTGCGTGCCGCTGGACCCGGCCCAGCCCCGGCCGCGCACCGAGGCGATGATCTCCGACGCGGGGGTGACGCTCACCGTCGGCGACGCGAAGCTGCTGGAGGCGGCCGCGCTCACCGGGCCCGTCCTCGCCCTGCCCGAGGAGCCGCTGCCGGACGGCGGGCCCCTGGACGAGTCCGATCCGGACAGCGCGGCGTTCATCATGTTCACGTCCGGTTCCACCGGTCGTCCCAAGGGCGTCGCCGTCCCGCACGGTGCCGTCGCCGAGCTGGTGACCGCGCCGGACTACGTGACCCTCACCGCCCGCGACCGCGTCCTGTTCCACTCGCCCATGACCTTCGACGCCTCGACGTTCGAGGTCTGGGGCGCGCTCGCCAACGGCGCCGCGGTGGTCGTCTGCACCGCGCAGCGGCCCTCTCTGGAGGACCTGGCCCGGCACGTCGAGCGCCACGGCGTGACGGTGGCGTTCTTCACCACGGCCCTCTTCCACCAGCTCGCCGCCCGTCGCTCCCGCGTCTTCGCCCAGCTCCGCTCGGTCGTCGTGGGCGGCGAGGCCCTGGCCGCCGCGCCGGCCCGTGAGGTGCTCACCACGTTCCCCTGGCTGGAGCTCGTCAACGGCTACGGGCCCACGGAGACGACCACCTTCGCCACCGCCCACCGGGTCACCGAGCGCGACTGCGACGCTCCGCCGCCGATCGGCAGGCCGATCGCCGGGGCCACCGCGCAGGTCCTGGACGCCGACGGCCGCCCGGTCCCGGTCGGCGAGAGGGGCGAGTTGTGGATCGGCGGCAGCAGGCTCGCCCACGGCTACACGGGTCTGCCGGAGCTCACCGCCGAGCGGTTCGTGGACGACCCCGTCGCCGGCCGGCTCTACCGTACGGGCGACATCGCGTCCTTCCGCCCGGACGGCATCCTGGAGTTCCACGGTCGCAACGACGACCAGGTCAAGGTCCGCGGCTTCCGCATCGAGCCCGCGGAGGTCGAACACGCCCTGCGCCGGCAGCCGGAGGTCGACGACGCCGCCGTCGCCGTCGACCGCGCCGGCACGTTCGAGGCGCGCCTCGTCGGGTTCGTCGTCGCGGCGCCGGGGCCCGTGCCCCGTGCCGAAGCCCTGCGCGAGCGGCTCGCCGGTCTCCTGCCCGCGCACCTGGTGCCCGACGCGGTCACCGTGGTGGAGCGGCTTCCCCTCACGCCGGCCGGCAAGGTCGACCGGCGTGCGCTGACCGAACGCGCCCTGCCGTCCGGCGACGACCCCGCCGACAGCCCGGCAGCCGCGCTGACCCCGCTGGAGCAGGCCGTCGCCGAGGTGTGGAGCCGGGCACTGGGCAGCGAAGTCACTCACGCCGACGCCGAGTTCATCGCCCTCGGCGGTCACTCGCTGCTCGCCCTCGCCGTCACCGACGACCTGCGCGAGGAACTCGGCGTGGAGCTCTCCCTCGCCGACTTCTTCGCCGCCCCGACCGTCGCCGCACAGGCCGACCTGGTCGAACGCGCCCTGCTGGCCGCCCACAGCGACCTCCACCCCGAGACCCCGGAGCACAGCGATGCCCACTGACTCCGACTCCACGTCACGGAACCAACAGCAGCGGCTCCAGCGGGAGTTGCTGCGCCGGGCCCGCGCCGGAGCCGCACGGCGCACCCCGGCCACCGACACCGGCGCGGCCCCGGGCGACGCCGCCCGCACGCCGCAGGACACTCGCGGCACCGCCTCGGCGGGCGGCCACGTCCCCCTCTCCCGCGCCCAGCGCCGCATGTGGCTGACGGAACGGCTCGGCGGCGCGGGTGCCTCGTACCACGTGCCGTTCGCCACCCGGGTGCGCGGCCCGTTCGACCCGGCCGTGTTCGAGACCGCGCTCACCGCGCTGGTGGCCCGGCACGGGATCCTGCGCACCCGCTACGCGGAGCATGCGGGCGAGCCCTGCCAAGTGGTGCTCGGTGCACCGCGTACGGTCCCCGTGCCCGTGGTCGACACCGACGCGGCGCACGCCCCGGCGCTGCTGCGGCGGGAGGCCGCCCGGCCGTTCGACCTCGCGGCCGGGCAGGCCGTACGCGCACTGGTTCTGCGCCACGGGCCGCTGGACCACACCGTCCTGCTGACGTTCCACCACATCGCGATCGACGGCGGGTCGTTGGAGACCGTGGCCGTCGAACTCGGCACGCTCTACGCGGCGGCCACCGACGCGGTCGGCGGGCACACCCTCACGACGCCACCGCAGTACGCCGACCACGCGCGCCGCGAGCATGACGGGATCCCCGGCCTCGCCGCGGAACTGGACCGCTGGAGCGGCCTGTTGGCCCGCGCCACCCCGCCCCGGCTGCCCCGGCCGACGACCGCCGCGGCGCGCACCGGCAGCCGACCGGCGGCCGTGCACAGCGTGCCGCTCGGGTCCGCGCTGCCCGACGCCCTGCGCAGGCTGGGTGCCGAGCGGGGCGCCACGCTGTTCACGGTGTCGCTCACCGCGGCCTTCGCCGCCCTGCACCGGCTCACCGGCGACGACGACCTGGTCATCGGCGTGGCGGGCACCCATCGCAGCGGAACCGCCATGCGCGGCCTGGTCGGTCTGTGCGTCAACACCCTGCCCGTACGGGTCGACGCCTCCGGCGACCCGTCCTTCGCCCAGTTGCTGCGACGGGTGTGCGACGCGCTTCTGGAGGCCCAGCGCTATCGGCACATCCCCTTCGACCTCGTTCTCGAACGCCTCGGCGCCACGGCGCGCGGGGGCGACGGCACCGCGCTGGTCCGCGTCACCGCCGATGTGCTCGGCGAGCCGACGGTGCTCCGGCTGCCCGGCACGTCGGCCGAGTACGTCGATGTCAGCACCGACGGCGCGAAGTTCACCCTGTCCTACGCCCTGGGGCTGGGCGATGCCGCACGTCCCGTGGCGCTCGTCCAGTACGACGGCAACGCGCTGGACGACACCGTCGCGGAGGCGACCGGGCGGCACTACGCGGCGCTCCTCGACGCCGCGGCGACCGCCCCGGAACGGGCGCTCAGCAAGCTGCTGGGCCCCGCTGCCGAGGCCCGGTCGTCGCCGGCCGGCGACGGCGGCGACGCGGACGGCGCCGGCCACCCGGCGGCACGGGCCCTGCGCGCTCAGCCGCAGGTCGCCGACGCCACGGTGGTCCAGCCCGCCCAGGGGCCGCCGGTGGCCTATGCCGTCCTGCGCGACTGCGTCGGTCCGTCCGGCCAGGAACTGCTCGGTCTGCTGCGGCGGACGCTGGCGCCGGAGTCCGTACCGGCCACGGTCACACTGCTCGACGCGCTGCCGCGCACGGTCTCCGGAGAGCTCGACGGCACCCGGCTGCCCGGGACATCCGCGCCGAACCCGCCGTCCGGTGCCCGGGCCGAAGCCGTCACCGGGGCCTTCACCGAACTGCTTGGTCCCGTCCCGTCGCCCGACGACGACTTCTTCGCCCTCGGCGGTCACTCCTTGGTCGCCGTGCAGCTCGCCGAACGACTGCGCACCGAGCTCGGACTGCCCCTGACGGGTCTCGATGTGCTCCAGGCCCGCACCCCCCGGGCACTGACCGCGCTCCTCGACGAGCGCGCGGCACAGCAGGCCGCCGCCAACGCCGTGGGCAGGCCGGGCCGGTCCCGGAAGGTGCGCGCCGGGACCGTTCTGGTCACCGGCGCGACGGGTGGCGTGGGCGCGTTCGTCCTGCGCGAACTGGCCGCCCGGGGCCGCCCCGTGCTGGCCCTCGCCCGGCCCGAGTCCGCCCATCTGATCGCCGCCGAGGGAGTCGACGTCGTCGAGGGCGACCTCTCCGACCTGGCCGGACTGCGCGACGCCGTCGCGAGCGCGGACGCGATCGTCCACGCGGCCAGCACCTTCACCCGCCCCGACGTCGACCTGGCGGCCATGGAGGCGATGGTCGGCGCCTGGCGACGGGGCCCCTTCGTCTTCGTCAGCAGCGTGGACGCCTACGGTCGTCCCCGGACCGACCGGGTCGCCGAGGAGTCCCCCATGTGCGAGCCCGTCAGCCCGTACGGCAAGGGCAAACTCGACTGCGAGGCCATGCTGTTGCGCGCCGCGGGCACCGAGGGGCGCGGGGGCGCGAGCGCCGTGCGCTCACCGATCGTCTGGGGCGCGCACGACCGGCTGCGCGAACAGTTGCGCTGGGGCGCCATCGGCGGGCTCTACCAGGCAGCCCACCGAGGCGGCGCGATCGAACTGCCGCGTCCGGGCACCGGCGGCCACCTCTGGCACGGGGTGGCCTGGGTGCACGCGGCTGCCCTGGCCCGCGCGGTGGCCGAGTGCCTGGACCGCCCCGTCCACGGCGTCGCCAACGCCTGCAGCGGCCACGTGTCCTGGCACGACCTGGCGCACGACCTCGGTGAACTGCTCGGCTCACGGCCCGACGTGCGTGAGTCCGGTGAAGTCGCGCAGGACCTCGACCACCACTGGCACTACGACAGCGCGCGCCTGGCCCGTGTCCTCCGGGCACGGCCGGGAGAGGACCGGCGGACCGTCCTGGCCGAGATGATCGACGGCATGACGGGGGACGACGGCTGACGCCCCGACGGCGCCCGGAGCCTGCGCGAAGGCACCGGGCGCCGCGCACCGCAGACTCCGCCGGAGAGGCCTCGTGCCGGTGCCGTCCTGCGCTGGCGTGGCATGGCACCGGGGCTGTAGGTGATCAGACGGCAGCGTATGTCCGCTCCTCGAAGACCCCCGGCCGCCCCATGACGGGGATGTCGTACTTCTGGAGCGCCATCGTGTCGGCGCGGCCGGTGGCGAGGACCCGGTGCGGGAAAGCACCGAGATTGCGGACCCCGTCGGCCCCCGGCCCAGGTCCGGACCGGGCACCGGACAGGGGCTCGGTGTGGCGGCGAACTGGGCCGCGTGATCAACCTGCGATGCCACCGGCGGCGCTCTCTTCCCGCCTCACCGGCTCCTCCTCGATCTACGGGCCGCCCCACGGCTGCGCCTGCCGTGTGGAGGCGTGAACCGGCGGTTCGGCGCGGGTCGTGCGAAGCTGGGATTCCGGGTCGGCGGGCCGCACGGCGGTGTCCCGCCGGCGCAGCGATGCCCCGTCGCCGGGGCCGCGTCGACGCCGGGGACGGTGAGTGCGGATGAGCCCGAACTCCGCGGACGACCCGGATCCGGGGCCCGCCGGTGCCGGTGACCGGCCCGCCGTCTCCCGCCGGGAGTTCGACGCGTTCTTCGAGGCGGTGCGCACATGGGGCCGTTGGGCCCCGGCCGACCGTGGCGCCTGGAACCGGGTGACGGCGGAGCACGTGCGGCGGGCCACGGCCGCCGTGCGGTCCGGGCAGGTCGTCCCGCTGGCGCTGCCCTGGAACACCGTGCCCGGCCCGGACAACCCCAGGCCCGCGCTGCACCACATGACCGATCTCGGTGACGTGGAGCGTCCGGAACCCTCCACCCACAAGGACTTCATCGCCGCCGACTACCACGGCAAGGCCGTCACCCATCTCGACGCCCTGTGCCATGTCGCCTATCGGGGGCAGCTGTACGGCGGCTGGGCGGCCGCGGACGTGGTGGGCGCGGCAGGTGCCCGATTCGGCGCGGTGTCGGCGCTCGGCCCCCTCGTCACGAGGGGAGTCCTCCTCGATCTCCCCACCGTCCTGGGGATCCGCTGGCTGGAGCCGGGGCGGGCGGTGCACGCGAAGGACGTCGTGGCCGCGGAGGAGGCGCTCGGTGTGCGGATCGGCGAGGGCGACGCGGTGTTGCTGCGCTCCGGGCACGTCCGCCGCCGCGGGGACCTCGGTGCCTGGGATTCCGCCGCGGCGAGCGCGGGCTTCCACGTGGACGCGGTACCGCTGCTGGCCGAGCGTGGCATCGCGCTGCTCGGCGGTGACGGCGACAGTGACGTACGGCCCTCACCCGTCGCCGGCGTGCACTCGCCCGTCCACGCCCTGGTCGTGGCCGCGATGGGGGTGCCGCTGCTGGACAACCTCGATCTGGAGGCCCTGTCGGCCGCGACGGCGCAGGCGGGGCGGTACGAGTTCCTGCTCGTCGTGGCGCCGCTGAACGTCCCGGGCGGGACGGGCTCGCCCGTCAATCCGGTCGCCGTCCTGTGACCACCCGCCTCCGATGCCCGGTTTCTCGCCTATGTCCTATTGGCTCTATTGTTTGGAAAAGGAACTCTTGCAGGCTCGAGTGAGGCGACACGTGGTTCGGCCAGGTGGGAAACCGACACTGATGGGGCGTGCGACAGACGGCACGGGGCCCGCCCGTTCCCGTGAGCGTTTTCTCGAGGGTGAACCGGTCGAAGACTGCGTGCGCACCCCGATCTCGAACTCGTGGCAGCGCTGCCGCGCCCTGGGGCTCTCGCCCGACCAGTCCGGTCCTCCCTTCCGGGCCGACTTCGACCGTGAGGCCCGTATCGTCCGCGCGGCCCTGCCGGTGCTCGACCGGCTGCAGTCCTGGTTCGCCGGCAGCGCGATGAACATCTCCGTCGCGGATGCGGGCGGGACGGTCCTCCTGCGCCGCTTCGGATCCGCGTCCCTGGCCCGAAGCCTCCCGGCGTTCCAGCGTGAGCCCGGATTCGTGTTCGCCGAGCAGTACGCCGGCACCAACGGAATCGGTCTCGCGCTGGCGGAGCGCCGCCTCATCCAGGTCTACGGCGCCGAGCACTTCGCCGAGCGCTCTCAGGGCAACGCCTGCCGTGCACTTCCCGTCCGCGACCCGCTCAGCGGCCGCATCGAGGGCGTGCTGTGCCTCGGCTATCCCCGGAGCGCCGAGGACCCGGCGCTGGCCGCCGTGATACGCAGGGCGGCCCACGCCATCGAGAGGCGGCTGCTGGGACAGAGTTCCGACCGTGAGCGGGCCCTGCTGCGGGCGTACCTGGACACCGGCGCCGCAACCGCCACCGGCCCTCACCACAGCGTCGGGGTCGGCGACTTGGCCCTCGCACTGCGTCCCTGTGACCGCGAGATCCTCATGGCACGGGCCGCCGAGCTGATCTCCTGCGGGCAGCGGGCCGCGGTCCGTGTCCGCCTGTCCGACGGCCGGCGGGTCACCCTGGTGAGCCGTCCGATGACGAGCGCCACCGGGGTGGAAGGCTTCGTCGCCGAGGCCGTCCTGCCCGGCCCCGCACCGCAGGAACCGCTCGTCGTCCCGCCGTCGGCCGGGCAGCCGTGGCGCCTGCCTGTCGAAGCCGTCGCCTCCGGTGCCCCCGCCGTCTCCTCGTCCCGGGCCGCCCGCCTCACCACGGCGCCCGGCCTCGTGCCCGGCCGCACCCGTGCGCGCGCCAAGGGCGCCTGGGCGGGCGAGCCCGGCGTCACGGCAGGCGGCCGCCCCGGCTCCCCGTCCCCGGCGCGAGGACTCGTGCTGGTCGGAGAGCCGCACGTGGGGCGCTACGCCCTCGCCGCCCGGCGCCGCCTGGAGCTGCTGAGCGACGCGAGCACGCGCATAGGCACCACGCTGGACGTGCTCCGCACCGCCCAGGAACTCGCCGAGACAGCGGTGCCGCGACTGGCCGACTACGTCACGATCGACCTGCCCGAGGCCGTACCGCGCGGCGAGGAGGCCGCCGACCTCCTCACCAGCCTGTACCGGACGGTGGTCCACGGCATCCGCGACGACCGGCCGTTCCACCCGGTCGGCAAGCGCATCGACTACGGTCCGACCACTCCGCACCTGCGCTGTCTGACCAGCGGGAAGGCGGTGCTGGAGCCGGACCTGCACGCCGCCGCGGGCTGGCTCGCCCAGGACCCCGAGCGCACCGAGGAGCTGCTGACCCACGTTCACTCCCTCATCGCGGTCCCCCTGATCGCCCGCGGTGTCGTCCTGGGCGTGGCCGCCTTCTACCGCGGGCGGGACCCCGCTCCCTTCGGCGACGACGACCGTTCGCTGGCCCAGGAACTCGCCACCCGCGCCGCCCTGTCCATCGACAACGCCCGGCGCTACACGCGCGAGCGCACCATGGTCCTGGCCCTCCAGCGCAGCCTGCTCCCGCACAACCTGCCCGACCAGGACGCCGTCGAGGTCGCGCACCGCTACCTGCCCGCGGAGTCCGACGTGGGCGGGGACTGGTACGACGTCATCCCGCTGTCCGGCACCCGGGTCGGCCTCCTGGTCGGCGACGTCGTCGGCCACGGCATGCTGTCGGCCGCCACCATGGGCCGGCTGCGCACCGCCGCCCGCAGCTTCGCCGAGCTCGACTTCCCTCCGGACGAGGTCCTCACCCAACTCGACAACCTGGTGGGACGTCTCGACCGGGAGGAGCCCGCCGCGGGCGAATCGGGCATCATCGGCGCGACCTGTCTGTACGCCGTCTACGACCCGACCACACAGCGGTGCACGATCGCCCGCGCCGGGCATCCTCCCCCCGCGCTGATCCGCCCCGACGGCACGGTCTCCTTCCCCGACCTGCCCGCCGGGCCCCCGCTCGGGCTGGGCGGCCTGCCCTTCGAGGCCGTCGAGATCGACCTCCCCGAGGGCAGCGGCCTGGTCCTCTACACCGACGGACTCATCGAGGACCGGGAGCGCGACGTCGACGTGGTCCTCGACCAGCTGCGCGCCACCCTCGCCCACACGGAACGCACACCCGAGGAGATCTGCGAGGCGGTCCTCGACACCGTGGCGCCGGCCCACCCCCATGACGACGTCGCCCTGCTCGTCGCCCGTACCCACGCCCTGGACCCGCAGCGGATCGCCACATGGGAGCTGCCCGCCGACCCGGCTCTCGTCAGCGAGGTCCGCGCCTCGGCCCTGCGGCAGCTGGCCGACTGGGGACTGGAGGAGGCCTCCTTCGCCGCGGAGCTCGTGCTGAGCGAGCTGGTCACGAACGCCATCCGCCACGGCTCCGGGCCCGTCCGGGTCCGCCTGCTGCGCCACCGCACCCTGATCTGCGAGGTCTCCGACACCAGCAACACCGCCCCGCATCTGCGCCGCGCGGCCACGACCGACGAGGGCGGCCGTGGTCTGTTCCTGGTGGCCCAGCTGTCCCAGAGCTGGGGTACGCGCTACATCGGGCAGGGCAAGGTCATCTGGGCCGAATGCGGGCTCGACGCCGCCTGAGGTAATCGGCGCGGCTGGCCCGTTGGTGGCGCAACGAGGAACAAATCCGTAATGCCATGATTTTCTCCACTAGTATCATCGGCGAAAGTCGGGAAGAAATCGCCCTGCCGACCCCCGGAGATGTCCGTGCCCGACCCTCCCGACACCTCTGCGTACGCGGTCAGGGACGTCGAGGACGGCGCCCTGGTCCGCATCCGCGGGCTCGTCAAACGGTTCGGCGGGACCCTCGCACTGGACGGGGTCGACCTCGACGTCCGGGCCGGCAGCGTCCTCGCCCTGCTCGGCCCCAACGGTGCCGGAAAGTCCACGCTCATCAAGGTGCTGGCAGGCGTCCACCATGCCGACGCGGGCCGGATCACGGTGGCCGGGCATCCCCTCGGAAGTCACGCCGCCTCCCGCGGCATGTCCTTCATCCACCAGGACCTCGGGCTCGTGGAGTGGATGACGATCGCCGAGAACTTCGCCCTGACCACCGGATATCCGCGCCGCGCCGGACTGATCTCCTGGCAGCGGACCCGGGAGCGCTGCGCCGGCGCCCTGGGAACCGTCGCCGGGCACCTCGATCCCGACACGCCGATCGCCCGGCTCGGCCCGGCAGAACGCTCACTGGTCGCCATCGGCCGGGCCCTGGCCGCCCGCGCGCGACTCGTCGTTCTCGACGAGCCGACCGCCCGCCTCCCCGCCGCGGACTGCGCCCGGCTCTTCCAGGTCCTGCACGCCCTGCGCGACCGGGGCCACGGCGTCCTCTACGTCACCCACCGCCTGGACGAGGTGTACAAGGTCGCCGACACCTTCGCCGTCCTGCGCGACGGCCGGCTCGTCGGCCACGGCCCGCTGGCGGGCCACAGCCCCGCCCGTCTGGTGCACGACATCGTCGGCGCGGAACCGCCCCGCCCGCGCCCCGCCACCGGCGCCGCCGGCGGCCCCGTCGTCCTGGCCCTCGACGGCGCACGGACCGCCGGCACCGGAGCGGTCGCCCTGCGGCTGCGGGCCGGAGAGGTCCTGGGCCTGGTCGGCCTCTCGGGCGCCGGACACAGCGATCTGGGCCGGGCGCTCGCCGGGACCCGGCCCTTCCTCGGCGGCCGGGTGCTCCTCGACGGCAGGCCCTACCGCCCCCGCACGGTCGCGGACGCCGTCGCTCGCGGTGTCGGCCTCGTACCCGGCGACAGACAGCGGGAAGGCTGCGCCGCGGGGCTGACCGTGCGCGAGAACCTCCTGGCCAATCCCCGCGCGGGAGGCCTGCCCGCGCTGCGCTGGATCGGTCCCCGCCGTGAACGCGCCCGGGCGGCGGAGCTGATCGAGCGGTTCGCGGTGCGTCCGCGCGACAGCGAAGCCCCGCTCGCCACCCTGTCCGGCGGAAACCAGCAGAAGGTGCTGATCGGGCGGTGGCTCCGGCCGGGCCTGCGCCTGCTGATCCTGGAGGAGCCGACCGCGAGCGTGGACGTCGGGGCCAAGGCCGCGCTCTACCGGCTGCTCGACGAGGCACTGGCCGCCGGGCTCGCGGTCCTGCTCGTCTCGTCCGACTTCGAGGAGGTGGCGGGCGTGTGCCGGCGCGCCCTGGTGTTCGTCCGCGGGTGCGTGACGACCGAGTTGAGCGGTGCGGGCCTCACGGTCTCGGGACTCACCCGGGCGGCCTCGGCCCTTCCGGACCACGGAACCACCACGGACTCATGACCGCCCCGCCCTCCCCCCTCGCGCCGCGCTCCCGGCCGCGCCGGCGGGGCCCGGCCTGGCAGTTCGTGAGCGCCTACGGCCTCCTGGTCCTCACCGCGCTGCTCTTCCTGGTCTTCTCCCTCGCGCTGCCGCGGACGTTTCCCACCCGGGACACCGTCGACTCGATCCTGTTCAGCCAGTCGATCCCGGCGGTCCTCGCGCTCGCCGCCATGGTCCCCGTCGTGACCGGTTCGTTCGATCTCTCGCTCGGCTACGGTCTCGGCCTGGCCCATGTCATGGTGCTGCAACTCGTCGTCCACGCCGCGTGGCCCTGGCCCTGGGCCTGCCTCGTGGTGATCGTCGGCGGCGCGGTCGTGGGTGCTGTCAACGGTGTGGTCGTCGAGTTCGGCCGGATCGACTCGTTCATCGCCACCCTCGGAACCGGCAGCATGCTGTACGCCGTGACCGGCTGGGTCACCGGCGGCGGCCGGATCGTCCCGGGCCCGGGCGGTCTGCCGGCGGCCTTCACCGACGTCTACGACTCCCGGCTCCTCGGCCTGCCGCTGCCCGCCTTCTACGTGCTCGGCCTCGCCGTCGCCCTCTGGGTGGTGCTGGAGCGGCTGCCGCTCGGCCGGTGCCTGTACGTCATCGGTGCCAATCCGCGCGCCGCCGAGCTGGTCGGCATCCCGACCCGCAGGTACACCGTCTACGCGTTCACGGCATCGGGGCTGATCGTCGGCTGCGCCGGTGTGCTGCTGGCGGCTCAGCAGGAGATCGGCAATCCCAGCGTCGGCCTCGACTATCTGCTGCCCGCCTTCGCCGGCGCCCTCCTCGGCTCCACCGCGATCAAACCGGGCCGCCCCAACGCCCTGGGCACGGTCGTCGCCGTGGCCGTACTCGCCGTAGGCCTCACCGGCATCGCGCAGATGGGCGGCGACTTCTGGACCACTCCCCTGTTCTACGGCGGCACTCTCCTGCTCGCCGTGGGAATGGCCGGCTACTCCGCGCGCCGACTGCGCACCGGCGCCGACGCGCCCCGCGACGCGCCGGCCGGCACGCCGCAGCCTCCGTCGAAGGCCTCCGGCGGCGAAACCCCGGGCACCGCTCCATGATCCACGCGAGGGCCCCGGCCCCGGAGCCCGGACGCACCCTGCCGCTCGTCCCTCCGCGAGGAGCTCTTGTGCACAGCAACCGCAAGGCCCTGCCCCGCGCCGTCACGGCCCGGTCCGTCGCCATCGCCCTGCTGGCCGCCTTCGCCGGCCTCGCGGGCTGCCAGCGCGGCTCGTCGAACGGCCCCGCCGTCTCCACCACGGGCCCGAGCGGCTGCCCCGCGGTCCAGGCCAGGGCCCAGGCCGCCGTCGCCCGAGCGGAGAAGACCGGCACCGCCCGGAACGGACCGCCCGACGGCCCCGCGGCGGTCCCCGGCAGGACGATCGTCTACGTCGCGCAGACCATGACGAACCCCGGAGTCGCGGGCGTCGCGAACGGCGTGCGGGATGCCGTGCGCGTCATCGGCTGGAATATCCGGGTCATCGACGGGGGCGGCAGCCCCGCCGGCATCCAGGCGGCCATGAGCGAGGCCGTGACGCTGAGGCCCTCGGGCATCGTCATCGGCGGCTTCGATCCCGGCTCGACCTCGCAGCAGGTCGCTCAGGCCAACGCGGCCGGCATCCCGCTCATCGGCTGGCACGCGCTCGCCTCCCCCGGCCCCAGCCGGCGGCCCGAGCTCTTCACCAACGTCACCACCCGGGTCGAGGACGTCGCCGGCATCAGCGCGCAGTGGATCATCGCGCACTCCGACGGCCGGGCCGGGGTCGTGCTCATCACCGATGCCTCCATCCCGTTCGCGAAGAAGAAGTCCGACCTGATCAGGAAGGAGCTCGCCACCTGTTCCGGCGTGCGGCTGCTGGCCTACGAGAACATCCCGATCCCGGACGCGAGCAGCCGCACCCCGCGCGAGGTCTCCACCCTCCTCTCCCGCTACCAGGACAGGTGGACACACTCCGTCGCCATCAACGACCTGTACTTCGCCGACGCCGCCCCCGCCTTCCGCGCGGCCGGCAGGCAGGGCTCCGGCCCGCCGTTCAACATCGGTGCGGGCGACGGCGACCCGTCCGCCTTCCAGCGCATCAACAGCGGCCAGTACCAGGCCGCCACCGTTCCCGAGCCGCTGTCGCAGCAGGGCTGGCAGATCGTCGACGAGTTCAACCGCGCCTTCGCCCACCGCCCTGCCAGCGGCTACGTCGCCCCCGTCCACGTCGCGACGGCCGCCAACAGCGCCGGAGCCACGACCTGGGACCCGCCGGGCTACCGGGAGACGTACCGTCGGGTCTGGGGCAGATGAGGCCCACACGTCGGTTCACCCGTCGCGGGGCACTTTGCGCTGTGCCTCCTCGAACTGGGTCAGCGGGTCGCCGCCGGCCTGCCAGGGCCAAGGGGTGACGATGCCGCCGAGCGCTTCGAAGGCCGCGCGGGCTTCGTGGCGCCGGTCGGCGGCCATCAGCGTGTAGGCAAGGACGTTGAGGTCGGCACGGGCCCGCGCGTGACGGAGGAATCCCGGCTGCACCCACGTGTAGGCCACGCGGTCGAGGGCCTGGGCGGCCGTCGCCTGGGACCAGTGGTTGCGCGCCACCAGCGCCTCGAAGCCGCCCCGGTCGAGGACGGAGTGGTACTGGAAGACCTGGGCGGTGAGTTCCGTCCCCGCGCAGGGAGCGTTCGCGGGCATGCGTGCGCGCAGGGCGTCCACGAACTCCATGACCTGCATGCGCGACCCCGCTTGCTCCGGGGTGAGATAGCGCAGCATGGTGAGGTAGGCCTCGCGGTTCCAGCGGTCGCGCGCGAGCACCTCGTTCCACACGCCGAACACCCGCTGCTGCTCCCAGCGTTCCAGGCATGCCGCCGTCAGGACGACCACCCACGGGGTGGGGTCCTGAGGGGTGAGCTCGGCGGCCCGAAGACAGCTGTCGACCACGCCGGCCGCGTCGTCCAGCCTCCCCTGCGAGCGGGCGCGGACCACCTCGCTCCATGCGTACAGCACGAGTGCGTTCGCGTTGCGCGGCTCGCGCGTGGCCCAGGAGCGCGGCAGCCGCGATCCCGCCAGGAACTCGGCCAGGACGCCCATGCGGTGCGCCCGGCGGTCCCAGTCGTCCGGGGCCTGCTCCAGCAGACGGGACATCTGCGCCACGCACATGTCGGTCATCGCGATCGCGCTCGTCCTCGCGGTCGCCAGCAGGTTCTTCATCAGCCTGCCCAGGTCCTCGTCGTCGAGTTCCGGGGCAAGGCGGGATCGTCTGCGACGACTTGAAAGAAAAGCCATGCCCGGAGGCTAGAGGGGACCACGCCTCACACAAGGCCTGGGCCGAGATCGTTATGGATTACTTGTCTTGAATGGGACTGGTCGCTCATGCACCCGTACGTGTAACGCGCAGGTGTGTCGGCACGGCCCACCACTGGTCCGGGCGGTCGACGACCGGGGCGTCGGGGCCGGTCTCGCCGTACCGGGCGAGGCGCAGAAGGTAGGCCGCGATGCCTGCCGCGCCCTGCATCCACGTCGTGCCGGGCGGCAGCAGCGGCGGGTCCTCGCGGTGTTCCAGAAAGCGCCAACGGGCGCCCGCGCCATCCCTGATGACCCGGTCGACCAACGCGTCACCCATCCTGTGCGCGGCCCGCAGCAGGGTCTGTCTCCTCTCCGGCGCCCGGCAGTCCTGGGCCGCGTCCAGCAGGACGTCTCCGACGCCCGCCGTTCCGCAGCAGCGGCCGTCGTTGTCCCAGAAGCCGGGACGGAGGCGTTCCGGCAGACCCGAGGCGAGGATCGAGGTCATACAGCGGTGCCGCAGTTCGTCGACGTCGTGGCCGGCCACCTCGGTGACCCCTGCGTGCGCCAGCGCGGTGAACAGGTGGGAGGTGCCCGCCGGGCCGTGGCACCAGGTGTACGTCACCGGTTCCACCTCCCGGCGCGACGGCGGGATCGTGTGCGGGACGACGAAGCCCGCGTCCTTCAACGACCCCACCGAGAGGACGTGCCGGGCGCCCGCGACCGCTGCCTCGACGAAGTCCTCGCGGTCCAGGGCGGCGCCCGCGACCGCCAGAGCGGCCGCGACCCCGGCGGTTCCGTGCGAGTAGTTCGGCGCCCTCGACGCCGCCCCCGGTGTCATGCCCCAGTCGAGGCCCGCCTCCGTGCGGTCCGCCGCCCGCAGCAGGGCCTCGGCTCCCGTCGTCGCGATCGCGTCTGTGAACTCGCTCTTCGCCCAGACCGCCGTCATCACCACGCCCGCGGTGCCCATGATGACGTCGGTGAGGGGCGCGTCGGAGCCCGGCTCGAAGTCGAGCGTGGTCTTCCATCCGTCGCCGGTCGCCAGGGCGGCCAGCCGCCGCAGCGCCACCGCTTCCTCGCCCGGGGCGAGCAGTCTGAGCGCCGTCGCGTCGCCCGCGAGGCCGTCGTACAGCGAGGGTTCCGTTCGCTGCCCGGCCTGGGCCGACAGTCTGGTCACGATGCCGGTCGCCAGTGCCGTTTCCCGCGCGTTCAGCTCCCGGTACTGCGCGATCTCGACCAGCACCGGGGCCAGGCCGGCGATCCCCGCGTACAGCGAGTCGCGGTCCTGGGCAGGTGACGTGGCCTCAGGACCGCCCTCCACCACGGCCTGCACCAGCCACGGGCCCTCGTCCTCGCGCACGTGGTCCAGCACCCACGACCACGCGGCCTCGCCCACATCCCGGTATGCGTCGCTTCTCACCAGGCCACGCTACAACCGCCGGATGCACCGGCCCGTGCGGTGCGGTGTTGCCGGTCCGTCGGTTCCGGCGGTCGCGGAGGGCCGGTCAGGACGTTCCGTGATAACTTCTAACGGAACCTTCAGTATGTAGCCGATGGTGCGGGAACGGGGTGGCAGGGCATGGGCGACACCGGTGCGCAGACGCCCCGGGAGCGCTACCGCGCCCAAGTGCAGGCGGAGATCAAGGAACGCGCCTGGGAGCAGATCGCCACGGCGGGCGTGCCCGCGCTCTCCCTCAACGCGGTCGCCAAGCAGATGGGCATGAGCGGGCCCGCGCTCTACCGCTATTTCGCCGGCCGCGACGAGCTGATCACCGAACTCGTCCGGGACGCGTACCGCAGCCTCGCCGAAACCTTCCGTGCGGCCTCCGACACCGGCGCCGACCTGGCCGGGCTGGCGCACGCCCTGCGCGACTGGGCCCTGGCCGATCCCCAGCGGTACTTCCTCATCTACGGCACCCCCGTGCCCGGCTACCACGCCCCCGAGGACACGACGGGGCTTGCCGACCAGATCATGACGACCCTGCTCGACGCATGCACGGCGCTCGTCGAGGACCGGCGCGCGACACCGTTCAGCACGCACCTGGAGGGCAACCGGCACTGGGCCGAGGGCCACCCCGCCCCGCCCACGGCCCTCCACCGGGCCCTCACCTTCTGGACCCGGCTGCACGGCGTGCTGTCCCTGGAACTCGCCGGCCACTTCACCGGAATGGGCTTCGACCCGGCTCTCCTCTTCGCGGCCGAACTGGACGACCTGCTGTCACCCCGGACCTGACACCGTGTCCGCGGGCGCACGGGGGCTTGCCGCGCGCCCCCGAGTCTGGTTGGGTTCCAGCGCCACAGGCACGTGGGGCGTGCCGGGCAAGTGGGGAGCGGAGCAGGCAACGTGCACACGACGGGACAGCTGGACGGCTCGTGGCCCATACCCGAGGGGCTCTCACGGGCCATCCGGGACACCGCCGAGGAGATCGCCACGCTGGTGCGGAGCGCGGGCGACACGGGGCGTGCCGTGCCGGGGTCGCAGTGGACCGTCGGCGAGGCGGCCGCCCACCTGGCCATGGCCAACGAGCTGATGGCCGACCTCGCAGCCGGCCGGGAGCGCCCCTACGGCGACGGAACGCCCGAGAGCCTCGCCAGGGCCAACGCGGAGTCCCTCGCCGTCGTCACGGAGCGCCGGGCGGAGCCTCTCGCGACGATGATCACGGAGCAGGCCGAGGCGTTCCTGGACGCGCTGTCGCGCCATGCGGCCGACGGCCCGGCGCCGGCCACGCCCATGGGGCTGATGGACCGGTCCGTCCTCGCGTCGTACCTGCTCACGCACATGCTCGGCCACGGCTACGACCTGGCCCGCGCCCTGCAGCGCCCACACATGGTCGACCGCGCACGGGTGGGCCTGTGCATGCCGTTCATGCTCTCGGCCATGCCTCGCGTCACGAACCCCGCGGTCACGGCCGGGCTCACGGCCCGTTACCGGATCCAGCTGCGCGGCGGCGCGGCATTCGGCGTCTCCCTGGCCGACGGCGCCGTACAGGTGACGCCGGTGACACCAGGAGCACCACTCCGGCGCCCGCACTGCACCATCCTGCTCGATCCCGTCGCCTTCCTGCTCATCGCGCTGGGCCGGCTGAATCCCTGGCGCGCCATCGCCCGGGGACAGGTCCTCGCTTGGGGCTCCCGGCCATGGCTGGCCACCCGCTTCCCTACGCTGTTCACCGCGCCCTGAACCACGTCCCCGACGGCCGCGCACGGCACACCGGACCCGCCGGGCCGAAGCCGCCGACGACACCCTGAAGCGAGCGGCCCGGCGGCCCACGTCCGCCGCACCCCGACCCGGACCCGGGATCGAGGAGATCCCCCGGTCCCGACACGGTCGGGCCGACCGCAGCACACCTCATCCGTCCGACGTCACCGCGTCCCCGATGAGACGGCGGGCGGCCGCGTCCGTGCGGGCGGCGTCATGGGTCACCAGGCGGTCCTGGCACAGCCCCCGCAGGCCGGAGACGAGCAGGGTCGCCCCCGCCCGCGCCTGCTGCGGCGAATGACCCAGCCGCGCATACGCGTCGGCGATGGGGCCGACCATCACCTCGACGCTGTCGGCGGCGAGGCTGCCGTACTGCTCCGGATCGGTGGCGGCCAGGCTGAGCAGCTGCAGCAGCATACGGATCGACCGGGACTGCTCTCCGACGGTCATCGCTTCCCACAGGCCCTGGGCAGCCGTGCGCAGGCCGGCGGCGTCCTGGACGTCGTCGAACATCGCGCGGGCGTCGGGGCGGCAGGCCGCCAACGCCTGGGCCAGCAGGTTCTCGCGGCTGCCGAAGTAGTACAGAAGCATGCGCTTGGTGGTGCCGATCGACTCGGCGAGCGGACTCAGCGACATCTGCGCGAGGCCGTGGTGCTGCAGGTAGTGCACCACCTGCTTCAGCAGTTCGGTGCGCTTTTCGGCGTTGACGGGTCGGGCCACGACTTTGACCGTACCGACCGGTACATGTATTGTCCAGCAGGAATAGATGTTCCGATCGGTACATTAATCGGGTGGTTCTGTGAGACACCGGATCGAGCGTCAGCGGGGCATGTCCTCGGCCAGGGCACTGGCGGAAGCCCTGATGATCCCGACACTGCTCTTCCTCGGCCTGCTGTTCTGCTTCCCCACGGCCTTCCACGAGCCTCGGCCGCACCACGCGGAGGTGGTGGTCGCCGACCCCGCGCTGGAGCGCAAGGTCGACGCCTCGCTGCAACAGCGGCACCCTGGTTGGTTCGACGTCACCGCCGCCGCGGACGCCCGCGAGGCCCGCCGGGCGGTGCTGGACCGTACGGCCGTGGCCGGCTACGCGGCCCAGGGGACAAACGCCGTGCTGTACGTGGCCGAGGCCAACGGCACGGCACTTGAGCAGGCGCTCGCCAAGGGGTTCACGACGGTCGCGGCGCGCCATCACCAGAAGCTCACGATCACGGACGTGGCGCCCACCGTGAGCAAGGACGAAAACGGCACGACCCCGGTGTACTTCGCAGTCGCCTGGAACGTCCCCGGCTACATACTCGCCACGACCCTGCTGCGAGCGGTGACGTTCAACCGCCGCAAGAAGATGCTCGCGATCGTGGCGGCCTCTGCCCTCTTCAGCGTGGTGGGCTTCCTCGTCGGCGCAGGGCTGGGCTACTTCCCCTACGAGCCCTCGGCCCTGGGCATCGCCTTCCTGCTCAGCACGGCGGTGGCCACGTTCTCCCTCGGCATGGCGCCTTTCACCAAGCAGTTCTTCCCCCTCGCGGGCCTGGGTCTGTACATCGTGCTGAGCGTCCCCTCCAGTGGCATCGCCCCCGTCCAGCTCCTGCCCGCGTTCTTCCAGGGCCTGCACGCCGTCATGCCCCTGGGCAACGCGGTCGACGCCCTGCGGGGGGTCCTGTACTTCAACGACGTGGGAGTGCTCAGGCCGGTCCTCGTACTGTGCGCGTGGATCGCGGCGGGCATGTCCCTGTTGGGCCTCGACGCGTGGCGGCACCACCGCGCGGCCGTACCACTGCCCGGGGAAAGCGGGCGGGAGGACGTTCCGGAGCCGCCGGTGGAGGACCCGTCCGTGGAGGCACCTTCACCCACGGCGCTTCCGGTCCACCCGCACCATTTCGGCGAGCAGTTGCCGATGCTCGAAGGCACCGTGCGCGACGACGGGGAGCAGCCCCTCCGCCACGCCGCGGTGACCATCATGGACGCCGGCGGCCGACAGTTGGTGCGGACCTCGACGAACGTGCGCGGCCAGTACGCCGTGACCGGCCTGCCCGAGGGGTACATCAGCGTCGTGGCCTCATACCCCGGGCGAAATCCGGTCGTTCACCAGAGGCTGTTGCAGTCCGGTGCGGCCGTCCGGAGCGACTTCACCATGCACGACCGTCACAGCGGGTCGCCGGCCCACCCGGCTCACACCGGCCGCTCTGGCCGAGCGTGATCGTCCGGGCGGTGAAGGCAAAGTGATCGGGATGTCGTCCACGCCGCAGTCGCCGGGCAGCGCCGTGGACGTGGAACGACCGGTCGAAGCCCATGGTCGGGCTCGGTTGCCGCGGACGCCTCGGCCCCGGCGTGCCTCCCGCGCCCGAAGCGGGCTCGGTGGTGAGAGCCGTCCCTCCGTCGCACGCGCGGCGCTCCTCGGAGTGTCTCGGACGGTCGGTCACCAGGCGACGGGCAGTTCGGCGAGGCAGTGGAAGACGGGGTTCTCACGAAAACGGAGCCGGGACGCCTCGCAGGCCAGGCGGAGGGTCGGCAGCCTGGTGAAGAGGGAGTCGAGAGCGAGTGTCACCTCCAGTCGGCCCAGCGACGCGCCGAGGCAGAAGTGGGCGCCATGGCCCCACAGCAGATGACCCGAGGCATCGCGGTGGATGTCGAGGCGTTCGGGGTCGGGGAAGACGCTGGCGTCGTGGTTGGCGGCGACGAGGCTGATCATCACCGACTCGCCCTCCCTGACCAGCGTCCCGCCGATCCGGACGTCCTCGGTGGCCTGACGCACGACGCCGTCCTGGATGATCGACCAGAAACGCATCGACTCCTCCACGAACTTCGGCAACAGAGCCCCGCTTTCGGCCAGGACCTCGGCGCGCAGTGCGTCATCGGTCAGCAGGCTCAGGGTGCTGACGGCGATCTGCGTGGCGGTCGACTCGTGGCCGGCGATGAGCAGCAGCTTGAGGATGGCCAGGAGATCGGCACGGTCGAGTTCGCCGGTGGCCACGTGGTCGCGGACGAGACGACTGACCAGGTCGTCACCGGGGTCGTGCTCCTTGGCGCGCGCGTTCTCGTCGAGGAAGCCGATGATGCGGTGGTGCGCGGCAAGGGAGAGCGCCGGATCGTCGTCCGTGAGCAGGATCTGCGTCTGCTCCAGGAAGAACGCGGTGTGCTCGTCCGGAATCCCCATCAGCCGGGCGATGACCAGGGCCGAGACCTTGGCAGCGAAGTCCCTTACCAGGTCGGCGGGTTGCGGCCCGGCTGCCAGCGCGCCGGCCGCCTGGTCGGTCAGCTCCTGGATGCGGGGGCGCAGCGCGCGTACCCGGCGCACGGTGAACTCGGGGGCGACCATCCTGCGCAGCCGACCGTGCTCCGGATCGTCCATGCGCAGGAATCCGCTCGGCCGGTCGTCGGCGGGCACGGGGATGCGCAACGGAAAGCCGGGCCGGGTCTCGTCGGCGCTCAGCCGGGGGTCCTTGAGCGCGGCCTTCACCTCCTCGTAGCGGGTGATCAACCAGACCAGCTGTTCCGCCCCGGCGCCTGCCGGCAGACGGACCTGCGTCGGCGGGCCGTCACGGACCACGCCGAGGGCAGGCGGCGGCGACATCGGACACGTACGGGCCAGCGGCCAGTCGAGCGCACTGGTGTACACAGCGGGCATGATCCTTCCCTTCATCTCGTACGCATACCCGCCCCACCCGGCATGCCCGGCGGCGGGCGCCCCGACCGGACCACACCAGCACCCCCCACTGACACCGCAGTGACCAACGGCTGACACCCGGCGCCGGTCCACCTGGATCACCCGGCCGACGCCGACCGACGAGCGCGCATCACTGACGACGGTCTCTCCGGCGAGGTTGGACCCGGACGCCACGGCGTGACATCGCATCCGGCGTCGGCGAGGGCGAGCGAGAACGCGGTTCCCCAGGAGCCGGCTCCGTGGGCGGCGCCCTGCCGCAGATCGAGTACGGCGGGCAGGACGATCGCCCTGTTCCACGAACCTGATGGAGCTGCCACGTTCCATGACCTGTCGGCGGCGCGTTCTCGCCTGACCGGGTTGGTTCTGGCGCCTGACGGAACACGCTTGATCGCCTCCGTGCAGTCGGTCGACGAGGCGGGTACCGGGCACGTGACGAGGCTCTGGGAGGTCGATCCCTCGGGCAAGGACGAGAGCCGCCTCGTGACTCGGTCCGTAGAGGGTGACGGAGGACTGCTGACGCCGGGCTGTGCTAAGGTTCCGGAGTTGCAGTTGTGGTACCCATGAACCTATGTGCGCCTGACAGGAATGTTTCTCCTTCAGGCGCATTATTTGTTTTCCGGCGTCTCCGGATGGGGCCTCTGCCTACAGAAGGAGAAGATCATGGCTCAGGGAACCGTGAAGTGGTTCAACGCCGAAAAGGGTTTCGGCTTCATCCAGCAGGACGGCGGCGGCCCCGACGTCTTCGCGCACTACTCGAACATCGCGACCCAGGGCTTCCG
This sequence comes from Streptomyces sp. NPDC025793, assembly GCF_055558375.1. Lineage (NCBI taxonomy): Bacteria > Bacillati > Actinomycetota > Actinomycetes > Kitasatosporales > Streptomycetaceae > Streptomyces > Streptomyces sp. NPDC025793. Next base: position 50,511 of record NZ_JBVHMR010000030.1, read on the forward strand.
TGAGCTCCAGGAGGGCCAGCGGGTCTCCTTCGACGTCACGCAGGGCCAGAAGGGCCCGCAGGCGGAGAACATCATCCCCGCCTGATCGCCGGACGCGTATCCGCTCACCGGGGTCCATACCGTCATGGTGCGGACCCCGGTTTGTGCTGTTTCCAGGAAGGCAGACCACCGCATGTCCCGCAGGCCCCAGAAGCCGAACCGGCGCGCCTCGTCACCCTCACCGGCCGTGTCCGCGCCGAGGGAATTCCGGCTGCCGGAAAGCACCACACCCGCTCTTCCCGCCGTCGAGGACTTCGCCGCTCTGGACATGCCCGCAGGGCTGCTGAAGACCCTCACCGCCCAGGGCGTGACCGTCCCGTTCCCCATCCAGGCCGCCACACTGCCGAACTCGCTCGCCGGTCGTGACCTGCTGGGACGGGGACGCACCGGCTCCGGCAAGACCCTCGCGTTCGGGCTGGCGCTCCTGGCCCGCACGGCGGGACTGCGGGCGGAGTCCAAGGCTCCCCTCGCCCTCGTGCTGGTGCCCACCCGTGAACTCGCCCAGCAGGTGACGGACGCGCTCACCCCCTACGCCACGGCGGTGAACCTGCGACTGGCCACCGTGGTCGGCGGGCTGTCCATCACCAAGCAGGCCGGCACGCTCCGCCGCGGCGCCGAGGTCCTCGTGGCGACCCCCGGCAGACTCAACGACCTCGTGGAACGCGGCGACTGCGTTCTCGACCAGGTGCGCATCACGGTGCTGGACGAAGCCGACCAGATGACCGACATGGGCTTCCTGCCGCAGATCACCAGGCTGATGCAGCGCGTACGGCCCGACGGACAGCGCCTGCTGTTCTCGGCCACGCTCGACCGCAACATCGACCGTCTGGTGCGGCAGTTCCTGACCGACCCGGTGGTCCAGTCCGTGGACCCCTCCGCGGGAGCGGTGACCACCATGGAGCACCACGTGCTCCACGTCCAGGACGAGACCGACAAGAAGGCCGTCACCACGCGCATCGCGGCCCGTGACGGCCGGGTCATCCTCTTCCTCGACACCAAGAGGTCCGCCGACCGGCTCGCCAAGCGGCTCCTGGCCGTCGGCGTCCGCGCGGCCGCACTGCACGGGGGCCGCTCCCAGCCGCAGCGCAACCGCACCCTGGAACAGTTCAAGAACGGCCAGGTCACCGCCCTGGTGGCGACCAATGTCGCGGCCCGGGGCATACATGTCGACGACCTCGACCTCGTCGTGAACGTCGATCCCCCCACCGACCACAAGGACTACCTCCACCGCGGGGGTCGCACGGCCCGCGCCGGCGGCTCCGGCAGTGTGGTCACGCTGGTCCTGCCCACGCAGAAGCACGACGTCACCCGGCTCATGTCGGACGCGGGCATCCGCCCCCGGACGGCCCGCATCACCTCCAGCGACGCGGCACTGGCCACCATCACCGGCGCCCGCGAGCCCTCCGGTGTGGCCGTCACCATCGAGGTCCCCCAGCAGGCGACACCGCCGGCGTCCGGCCCGGACCAGAAGACCGGCACCAAGCCCGGCAGGCGATCCGGCCGCCGCCGTAACGGCGGCGGGGCCAAGCCCACCACGGGTGCTGCCAACAGCGCGGGGAGCCGGGGCACCGAGCGTCAGGCCGCGGCCGGGGCGAAGGCCTCCGAGGGCACCTCCGCAACCGCCCGGCGCGGTTCGGCCCGCCGGGCGGGCTCCGGTGGGGCCCCGGGCGGTGGCGCCGGTGGCCGCGGTTCCGCCCGCCAGGCAGCCACCGATGGGGCGACCGGCACCGCCTCCGGCAAGGCTGTGCGCGGATCCGGCCGGCGGACGGCGCCCGGCGCAGCCACGGGTGGCGCCGCCGGGGCCAGAGGCCGTGGCTCCGACCGCCGAGGCGGCCGTCGTCCCTCCGCCACCTGAGCCTGATCGGGTGCTGTCGGAGCGAGCCATCCGGCCGCGGTGATCCCGGACGCGGCGACGCTCAGCGCGGGAGCACCCAGTGCGGCGTCCAGGTCCCGGCCGCGTCGTGACGGGACGCCGTGGCGGCGAGGTGGGCGCGCAGCGTGGCCAGGGCCGGGTGGGGGTTGTCGCGGTGCCACAGGAGCGAGTGCGGGTAGACGGGCATCGGGTCGGTCACCGGGATCCGACGCAGGCCGTGCCCGGCGGGCCAGACGAGGCGGGTCTGCTCGCTCATGAAGGTGGCCAGGGCCGGGGTGTCGGCGACGGTGTCGAGGAGCGCGTCGGAGCCGAAGTTGGGGCCGGTCGCCTCGATGGTGAGGCCGAACTCGGCGACGAGGTCGTCGTAGTAGGCGGCCCATTCCGAGCCAGGGACGATGCCGGGCATCCAGATCCGGTGCCCGACGAGCTGAGCCATCGTCACCGAGCGGGCGCCCGCCAGCGCGTGGGCAGGGCCGGTCATGAGCTGGAGCGGCTCGTCGAGCACCCGGATGGACTCGATGTCCTCGGGAAGGGGCCGACCGGGTGCGGCGACGGCGCGGAAGGACGCGTCGATCGCACCGGACCGGATGGCGGCGACGGCCGTCTCGATGTCGAGCAGCATCAGCACGTCGAGGTCGATCTCGGGGTGCGCGTGGTGGAAGCCGCGCATCAGGCCCGACGCCGCGCCGCGTGAGGAGATCATGTCGACGCGCAGGGGACGGCGGCCGGTGCGCACGGACGCGACCGCGCGCTCGGCGACGCGCAGCAGCTCGCGCGCGTGGGGCAGGAACGCCTGCCCGTCGATGGTGAGCTCGGCGCCGCGCGCGGTGCGGGTGAACAGCCGCACGCCGAGGGTGCGCTCCAGCGCGGCGATGCGCTTGGAGACGGCCTGCTGGGTGACCGCCAGCTCGGCGGCGGCTTCCTGGAACTGCCCAGCGTCGGCGGCGGCGACGAAGGTCCGGACGGTGTCGAGGTCCATGCGGACAGCCTATGGGTACAACTCCTGGTTGTACCCGAGAGCCCCGTGGTTGTTTGATCCCAGGCTATGGCGCTCGCTTTGATGATTCCGGTCGCGGATCGGTTGTGCGGGTGAGTGGCGAGGAGCACCGGGTATGAGGAGCGGGGACCGGCTGGGGCATCTGCTCGGAGGTCGGCTGGGGCGGCCGTTCGGATGGCTCTGGGGAGCATACGGGACGAGCGCGCTCGGCACGTGGCTCGCCTTCGGCGCGTTCCCGCTGATCGCCGTCCGGGTGCTGCACGCCGGACCCGCCGAGGTCGCCGCGCTCTCCTCCGTGGGGGCTGCGGTGGGCGCGGCCGTGGCGGTGCCGCTCGGTCCGTGGGTGGAGTTCCGCCGTAAGCGGCCGGTGCTGATCGCGATGGACCTGGTGCGGTTCGGGGCGCTGCTGACGATCCCCGTCGCGTACGCGCTCGGCGTGCTCGGCTTCCTTCAGCTCCTGCTGGTCTCCGTCGTCGTCGCGGCGGCGGACATCACCTTCCGCGCCGCGTCCGGCGCGTACCTGAAGACGCTGCTGCCGGCCGAGGACCTGCTCGTCGCCAACGCCCGGTTCGAGTCCACGGCCTGGACGACCACGATCATCGGACCGCCGCTGGGCGGCGCGGCGATCGGGCTCCTCGGTCCGGTGGCGACGGTGGTGGCCGACGCGGTCAGCTACCTGCTCTCGGCCCTGGGCATCCGCGCGACGGGCGGCCACGAGCCGCGGCCCGAGCGCCGGGAGGCCGCGCGCATGCGGGCCGTGGACCTGCTCGACGGCTGGCGGTACATCCTCGCCGACACGACACTGCGCCCGCTGTTCTTCAACACCGCCTTGTTCAACGGCCTGGTGATGGCCACCCAGCCACTGCTGGCCGTCCTGATGCTCGGCCCACTCGGGTTCGCGCCGTGGCAGTACGGCCTCGCCTTCGCCGCGCCCTCGATCGGCGGACTGCTCGGTTCACGGCTGGCCCGACCGCTCGTCACCCGGTACGGGCAGCACCGGACCCTGGTCGTGGTCGGGGCGCTGCGCGCGCTCTGGCCCGTCGGCCTGGCTTTCCTCGGGCCGGGCACCGGCGGGCTGCTGCTGGTGATGGGCGTGGAACTCGGGCTCATCTTCTGCTGCGGGGTCTTCAACCCCGTCTACGCCACCTACCGCCTCGACCGCACCGCGACCGACCGGGTCACCCGCACACTGTCCGCCTGGACGGTGACGACCAAGGCCTCGACCGCGCTCCTGACGGCCGTCTGGGGTGTGCTGGGCGGCCTGCTCGGCCCGCGTACGGCCATCGGCCTGGCCGGTGTGCTCCTGCTGGCGACCCCGCTGCTGCTCCCCCGCCGCGCGCCAGCGGCTGTCCCCGAGCCGGAGCCGGGTCCGGTCACCCCGTAGCAGCGCCCCGCCGAGAACCCTCGCCGAGGGCACCCACGAGCGGGCGTCCCGGAGCAGGTCACCGCCTGGATCGCGCCACATCCTGTTGGCGACCGGGCGCCGAGATGTGTGCCCTTCTGCCCGATGGGAGGATCGGGTGCGTGAGCGGTATTCCCGTGCGAACGCCCATAGCGGCCGACGGCCGGATGGGCGTGGCTGCCCAGCACCCTGGGCTGAGCGATCCGGGCTACCTGCTGCGGCGCAGGACGATCGCCGCGGCCGCCCGCGGTCACCGGGTCGGTGATCCCTACCCGACGGTCGACTACAGCGAGGGCGAGGAGCGGACCTGGCGGACCGTGCACCGGGCGCTGCTCGGCGCCCAGGACGCGCATGCCTGCCGCGCCGCGCTCGGCGCCCGGGACCAGGCTCCGATCCCTGCCGACCACATCCCGCAGCATGCCGAGGTCGGCTCCCACCTGCGCCGGCTGACCGGCTTCGACTTCACCCTCGCGGGAGGAGTCGTCGCGAACAAGCGGTTCCTGGGTTCGATGGCGGCCGGCTACTTCCACGCCGTCCAGTTCGTGCGCCACCCGGCCGTGCCGCTGTTCACCCCCGAGCCCGACATCATCCACGACGTCTTCGGGCACGGGATCCACCTCTCCTCCCCCGCCTTCGCCGACATCTACCGCCTGTTCGGCCAAGCCGCGGAGCGCATCGAGCGCGAGGACGTCCTCCAGATGATCAGCGACGTGTACTGGTTCACGCTCGAGTACGGCGTCCTGGAGGAGAACGGAGCACCCAAGGCCTACGGCGCGGCCCTGCTCTCCTCCTACGGAGAGATCAGCCGGCTGCACGCATCCCGCATCCGCCGGCTGGACATCGACGCCATGCTCGCCACCCCCTACGACGTCGGCGGCTACCAGCCCGTCCTCTTCGCCGCCCGCACCCTCGACGAGGTCACCGACACCCTCGCCGGCTTCCTGGACAGGCTCGGCGACGACACCGCACCGCAGCCCTGCGCCGGCAGACCGTAGAGCGCCGTTCGACGGCTCAGCACATGTCGACGCACGCTGGAGGAGCGGCCGTCAGGCCCGCGCCGGGTCATGGTGCGGCTCCGTGCGAGTCGCCCGGTGGAGCAGACCGCGGACACCGACGAACAGCGCCCACGCGAGGAGGGGAAACGCCGCGGCCCGCTCCATTCCTCCCATGCCGAGTCCGAGGTAGCGGTGGGAGAGGAAGAGCCCGAACGACGTGATCGCCGTCGCTCCCAGCAGACTGGTCGCCCAGCGCAGCGGCCCCGGTGCTTCATCCGCCAGGCCGACTCCCGTCAGCACGAGGCCGATGTTGCCCAGGGCCATGATGAGCAGCGCACCGAGGACATGCTGGTTCTCGTGGACGTCCGCAGGCGCCAGCCCGGCCACCGCGAACCCGACTCCGGCGCAGGCCACCAGGGACCGGGCCGCCCTCGCGGTCGCGCCTCTGCCCCACACGGTCCCGGCGCAGACGGCGCCGACGACCAGGAGCGTCCCCAAAGCCACGAACGAGGCGTTCATCACGCCGTGTTCGGGCGAGCAGACATAGCGTGGTTCTGGTGCCGACTGCAGCGCACAGCGAACGTTGCCCAAGTCGCTGATGTTGTTCCGCGCCCAGCTGTACGGCCTGCTCCAGGCCGACTCGACGATCACATGGGCCACGAAGAACTGCGCTACACCTGCGACCCACGCGACGTATCCGATCCGAGCCTTCAACTCTCCGCCCTTCTCGCACGGTTCACGTGCGAACAGCGGATCATGCACGGCCGGCCTCGGACACTCCGGCAGGCCCCCGGGCACGAGGTAGGGCAGACCCGCCCCACGGCCACGGTACGAGCGGAGGACGGCTGCCGGTTTCGTACCCTGGCGGTATGCGCACGCGCCCCACTCTGAGCTGGACCCCCACCGAGGACCTGCCGCCGGGCACCACGGATCTGAAGCCGGTCGCCGATGTGCTGCGCACGGGCGGTGTGCTGGTGCTCAGCGGTGCGGGCATCTCCACCGAGTCGGGCATCCCCGATTACCGGGGCGAGGGCGGGAGCCTGAGCCGCCACACCCCGATGACCTACCAGGACTTCACCACCAGCGCCCGGGCGCGGCGCCGGTACTGGGCGCGCAGCCACCTCGGCTGGCGCACCTTCGGTCGCGCCCGCCCCAACGCCGGGCACCGGACCGTGGCCGCGTTCGGGCGCCACGGCCTGCTCTCGGGTGTGATCACCCAGAACGTCGACGGCCTGCACCAGGCCGCCGGCACCGACGGCGTCGTGGAACTCCACGGAGGTCTGGACCGGGTCGTCTGCCTGTCCTGCAGTGCCCTCAGCCCGCGCCGCGAACTCGCCCGGCGGCTGGAGGAGGCCAACGCGGGCTTCGAGCCGGTGGCCGCCGGGATCAACCCGGACGGCGATGCCGACCTCACCGACGAACAGGTCCGGGACTTCCGCGTCCTGCCCTGTTCGGTGTGCCGCGGCATCCTCAAGCCGGACGTGGTGTTCTTCGGCGAGGCCGTTCCGCCGCAGCGGGTGGAGCACTGCCGTGAGCTGGTCCGTGGGGCGACCTCGCTGCTGGTCCTGGGCTCCTCACTGACGGTGATGTCCGGGCTCCGGTTCGTCCGCCAGGCGGCCCAGGCCGGGAAACCGGTCCTGATCGTCAACCGGGACCCGACCCGGGGCGACGGGCACGCCCTCACCCGGGTCGCACTTCCGCTGGGCGACGCCCTCACCACCGTGGCCGGCCGACTGGGCATTCCCGTCGACGGCGGTCCGACGGCAGAACCGGTGAAGCCCTCAGCGCCGTAAAGCGCTGCTCGCCGCTCGGCGGAGCGGCGCATTGAGATCTTCGGCCCGGTCGATGCCGGACGCCTGGGAGGCGCGCTGGAGTTACTCGTTCTTCCCGCGGACGGGCTCGAAGCGGTGCGTTCCATCGGGCATGGTCCGGACGGCTGACGTCGGAAGCCGACCCGTCCCGGCCGTTGTCAGTGTTCGGCGATCGGCCCTTGTCCGGAGCCGGTGCTGAGGACGGAGGCGGTGAACTTCGCCAGCTTCTCCCGCAGTTCCTCGCGGGGCGTGCCCTTGCCGCCGGTCAGGTATTCGACGAGGTCGGCGCGGGTCGCGGCGAGCAGGGCATGGGCGGTGAAGTCGCTGTCGGCCAGGCCCGGAATCCGGTCCAGCGTGTCGCGGAGCAGCGCGTGCCAGCCCTCGTAGTGCGCGGTGGCGTAGGGGCTGTCCGCGCCGGTCTGCTCCAGGGCGAGTGCGAGGTGACGGTTGTCCAGTTTCAGACACAGGACGGCGTCGAGCAGGGCCGGGACGCGCTCCAGTGGCGGGGCGGCGGGGCCCAAGGGCGGCGGGCCGACCGCGACGGCGTCCATGATCGGTTCGAGGCGCGCTTCGTAGAGCGCGCGGATCAGCCCGGTGCGATCACCGAAGGCACGGAAGAGGGTGGCCTTGCCGACTCCGGCCGCCGCCGCGATGTCGGCCATGGTGACGCCGTCGGGGCTCTGGCACTGGGCGAAGAGCGTGTCGGCGGCGGCGAAGACGGCCGCACGGTTGCGCAGGGCGTCCTTGCGCTGTCGGCGCTCGGTCACGTGGTTCCTCCTTTGCGATCCGGACCCGTGGTCCGTATCGTAGCGCCCACCAAACCGGACCATGGGTCCGGATCGTATGGGACGGAGGCACCCATGCCCACGCACCGCTCGCCGGAACAGCTGTACCGTCACAGCCTGCGGCTGCTCCTCGACAAGGACATTGACGCCTGGGCGGCCCTGTGGGCCGTCGAGGACGGCGTGATGGAGTTCCCCTTCGCGCCGCCGGGCTGGCCCCGACGGCTGGAGGGCCGGGACGCGATCGCCGCCTACATGCGCGGCTACCCCGACCACATCGACCTGCACGACTTCCCCGACCTGCGGATCCACCGGACCACCGACGTGCAGACCATCGTGGCCGAGATGCGCGGCCTGGGCCGTCTGGTCGAGACAGGGGCGCCGTTCGACATGACCTACATCGCCGTGGTGACCGTCCGCGAGGGACGGTTCGCCTCCTACCGGGACTACTGGAACCCCCTCGCCGTCCAGCAGCCCGGCCTGGACTTCGCCGGGAACGGTGCGCGATGAGCCACACCCTGGTCATCGGGGCCACGGGCACCACCGGCCGGCGCACGACCGCCGCCCTGGCCGCCGCCGGCCACCTCGTCAGGGCCGGAAGCCGCCGGGCCACCCGGCTCCCGGGCGCGGAGCCGGTCCGCTTCGACTGGTACGACCCCGCCACCTTCGGCCCCGCCCTCGCGGAGACCGACCGCGTCTACCTCGTCCCGCCCCCGGGCGACCCGGACCCGGCCGAGGTCATGCTGCCCTTCCTCCGCGAGGCTCGGGCCGCCGGTCTGCGACGTGCGGTACTGCTCAGTTCGTCCGCCATCCCCGAGGGAGGACCGGGAGTGGGAGCCGTGCACCGCCGTCTGCCCGACCTGTTCGACGAATGGGCGGTGCTGCGGCCCTCCTGGTTCATGCAGAACTTCACCGGCACGCACGCCCACGCCCACAGCATCCGCGAGGACGGCGTCATCCTGACCGCGGCCGGTACCGGACGGATCGGATTCGTCGACGCCGACGACATCGCCGCCGTGGCCGTACACGCCCTGACCGACGACCGCGCGCCCCATGCCGACCTCGTCCTGACCGGCCCGCGGACCCTCGGCCACGACGACATCGCCGCCATCGTCACCGAGGTCACCGGCCGCCGCGTGGCGCACCGGCATCTGACGTCCGAGCAGTTGCGCGACCGCCTCGCCGCGCAGATGCCGCTGGAGTTCGCCACGATGCTGGCCGGCATGGACCGCGCCATCGCCCAGGGAGCCGAGGACCGGATCACCGACACCGTCCAGCACCTCACCGGACGCCCGCCGAACAGCTTCCGCGAGGTGGCGCAGCGGGAACTGGCGCGCCACGGCTGAATCACGTCGGCGACGCGGCATCCGGCCGGCGGGTGCGTGAGGGGAGGTGCGGGCGGGCGTTCAGTGACGTGTCGCGGCCCGGACGAGGCCCGCGACGGCTCGGGAGCGGCTGTGGGGCGGCCACGCGATCACCGTCGTGACCGCCGGCGCGTCCAGCACCGGCACGGCGGCGAGATCCTCGCTCAGCTGCACCCGGCAGGACTCCGGCGCGATCCAGCAGGCGCGGCCGAGCGCGATCAGCTGGAGCAGTTGCGCATGGTCGCGAGCCCGCGGCCCCGGGCCTTCGGGGTACGCGCCGTCGGGGCCCGGCCAGCGCGGCAGCGGCAGGTCGGACAGCTCGGTGACCTCGGCCATCCGTACATGGGTCCGGCCGGTGAGGGGATGCCCGGCCGGCAGGACCACGACCTGTCCCTCCGTGCGCAGTTCCTCGATGTCGAAGCCGGCCGCGGTGTCGAACGGCAGGTGCAGCAGGGCCACGTCGGCCCGGCCGTCGCGCAGCAGTCGTTCCTGCTCGCCGATCCCGCACAGGAGCAGGTCCACGGTGACCGCATCGGGTTCGGCGGCGTAGGCGTCGAGCAGTTTCGCCAGCAGTTCGCTGGAGGCGCCGGCCTTCGTGGCGAGGACCACGCCGGGCCGGCCGGTCGCGGCGAGGGCGGCGCGGCGGGTACGACGCTCGGCGGCCTCGACCGCGTCCAGCGCCGCCCGGGCCTCCCGCAGGAGCACCGACCCGGCCTCGGTCAGGGTGACCGCGCGGCTGGTGCGTTCCAGCAGCGACGCGCCCAGACGCCGTTCGAGCCGATGGATCGCCCGCGACAGCGGAGGCTGCGCGATGCCGAGCCGCTGCGCGGCCCTCCCGAAGTGCAACTCCTCGGCGACGGCGACGAAGTACCGCAGCTCCCGTGTCTCCACGCCGCGATGCTACCCGGCCCCCGACCGGGATCGATACCCGTCAGGTATCGCTGCCCACCCATTCGGTGTTGGCCGGATCGGGCGAGGCCCGGAGAGGATCGGCCGTATGAACGAACAGACGATCGCGCTGGTGACCGGCGCGAACAAGGGAATCGGCTACGAGATCGCGGCGGGTCTGGGCGCCCTCGGCTGGAGCGTCGGTGTCGGCGCCCGGGACGAGGAGCGGTGCGAGGCCGCCGTGGCTAAGCTGCTGGCGGCCGGCGTCGACGCCTTCGGCGTACCGCTCGACGTGACCGACGACGCGAGCGTGGCAGCCGCCGCCGGGCTGATCGAGGACCGCGCCGGACGCCTCGACGTGCTGGTCAACAACGCCGGGATCACGGGAAACGCGCCACAGACGCCCACGACGGTCGACCCCTCGACGGTGCTGGCGGCCGTGCAGACCAACGTGATCGGTGTCATCCGCGTCACCAACGCGATGCTGCCGTTGCTGCGCCGCTCGCCGTCGCCGCGCATCGTGAACATGTCCAGCAGCGTCGGCTCCCTCACCCGCCAGACCACGCCCGGCGCCGAAACGGGTCCCATCTCCGTCGCTTACGCGCCCTCGAAGACCTTCCTCAACGCCGTCACCGTCCAGTACGCCAAGGAGCTGAAGGACACGAACATCCTGATCAACGCCGCCTGCCCCGGCTTCTGCGCGACCGACCTCAACGGTTTCCGCGGTGTGCGCACCCCGGAACAGGGCGCGGCGGTCGCGATCCGGCTCGCGGCCCTGCCCGACGACGGTCCGACCGGCGGGTTCTTCGAGGACGCAGGGGAAGTGCCCTGGTGACGAGGTGACCGCACGCCCCACCGGCGAGCGCGGCATTCCGCCGGTGAGCAGTGGCGTGCCCGAGCCCAGTACGACGCCAGGTGCAGGGTGCCTCCGCTGCCGCTTCCGGGGCGTTCACTCCTGCGCGGGCGGGCGGAGGCCGTCGACGGTGACGGAGGCGGCCTGGGACGGTGTCGTGACAGGTCCGGCCCGACTCGTGCCGGGCGCGTTCCCGCCCTGATGTGCCGTTGCGCCGCAGGGGGGTAGTAGCCGCGGTAGACGGTGGGACGAGGCACCTGGGCCTCGTCGGCGATCCGCTGCATGCCCGCCGCTTGGTTTCGCGGCGTCGGCCACTCCATGCGGGCGGAGACCGAGTCCCGGGTCGTCCCAAGTCCGGTACCGGAGCCACTCGTTGACCGGACCGCTGTCCGGGTGGCGCACCGGCCTTGTTAGGTTCTGCTGATGTTCTCGTTGCGTGAGCCCGCCTTCTTCACCCGCCTGCGCGAGGCGCGCCGGGTCCTCGTCGCCGGTGCGGGCGGGGGCTTCGACGTCTACGCCGGGCTGCCCCTGGCCCTCGCCCTGCGTTCGGCCGGGGCGGAGGTCCACCTGGCCAGTCTGTCCTTCTCCGACCTGTACGGCCTGGACCTCGACTCCTGGGTCGCGCAGGACGTCGCCGCTGTCCGCCCGGACACCCCGCTGCGCGGCGACTACTTCCCCGAGCGCTCGCTCGCCCGCTGGCTGCGCACGCGCGAACTGCCCGACACCGTCTACGCCTTTCCCCTCACGGGCGTCCAGCCGTTGCGTGCCGCCTACCGGGCGCTGCTGGACCACGTCGGCGGGGTGGACGCAGTCGTGCTGGTGGACGGCGGCACCGACATCCTGATGCGGGGGGACGAACACGGGCTCGGCACACCGGAGGAGGACATGGCCAGCCTCGCGGCGGTCGCCGGGCTGGACGAGGTCCCGCACCGGCTCGTGGCGTGCGTGGGCTTCGGGGTGGACGCCTACCACGGCGTCAGCCATTCCCTCGTGCTGGAGAACCTGGCCCGCCTGGACCGCTCGGGCGGCTACCTGGGCGCTTTCTCACTGCCCCGCGAAAGCCTTGAGGGCGCCGCCTATCTCGACGCGGTCGCCCATGCCCAGGACTGCCATGCCAGTCATCCCAGCATCGTGCACGGATCCGTCGCCGCAGCCGTACGGGGAGAGTTCGGCGACGTACGGTTCACCGAACGCACCCGCGACAGCGAACTGTTCGTCAACCCGCTCATGGGGCTGTACTTCTGCGTCGACCTGCTCGCCCTGGCACGCGCGAACCTCTACCTCGACCGCCTGGAACGCACGGTCCTGATGCGCCAGATCAGCACCGCCATCTCCGACTTCCGCGAGGAACTGCCCCGCCAGCGACCCCCTCGCGCCTTCCCGCACTGACCGTGCGGGCGACCCGGCAGCGTGTCGTCAGTCCTCCAACGCCCGGGCGATGGGCAGTGTGTCGTTGGTCTGCTGGAGCCGCACGATCCAGCCGTCCCGCAGCGTGAAGAAATGGGCGAACCGTGAGGTGACGTCCCGTCCGCCACGTGTGACGCCGACGTAGCGGCCGAGTGTGATGACGCGGTCGCCGGCCTCGTGGAACTCGTCGGCGATGGCCCGGAAGCTGGAGAACAGGGACAAGAAGCCGAAGAAGTCGTCGACGATGCTGTCCAGCCCGTCGTACACGCCGCCGTTGGGGAACCCCTCCACCACGTCCCACTGCGCGTCGGGCGCGACCAGCGACCTGATCACCGCGAGGTCCCCCTCGGCGTCGTAGAAGCGGCGGACGACATCGATCTGCGGCGAGTCGGGCATGGCCTGACCTCTCTCCCTCTCCCTGACGGGTCCAGGACGACGAACACCGGGCGCATCAATCCTTCCCCCTTGAATCCGCGTCCCACTCAAAGAGGCGTGCCGAGCGTGGAGTGCGGCACGGCACGGCGCCATGGAATCAGGCCGTCGCCTGGGGCTGTTGCGGGCTGAGGCAGTGCACGGCCGTCTGCTGGGCGTGGGGGGCGAGGAGGCCCTGGAGTTCGTCGGCCGCGACCTTGAGGAGGTCGCCGTCCCGGTCGGCGTGGAGGGTCTCCAGGACGAAGGCGACGTGGGTGGAGTCCTCGGTGACGCGGGTGCGGTGGGCGTCGCGGTGGTTCCAGTGCCGGGTCAGGACGATCTCGCTGTCCGCGTAGACGATCTCGCCCGGCTTCGGGGTCTCGACGGTGTCGGGCTCGCCGAGCGGGGTGAAGGACTCGGTGCCGTCGGCGTGGCGGATGTCGACGGCACCGGTGACGTGGTCGAGGTCGAAGGCGCCGCAGGGCAGGCCGTGGCGCACGGAGACGGCGTTGTAGGAGTCCACGGCCGGGTTGATGCGCGGCAGGCCGCCCTTCTTCGCCATGCGGCGGCCGAGCGCGTCGACGCTGGGGCGGATGCGGCGCGGGTTGGTGCCGAAGGAGCGGTAGGCGGTGTGCCAGGCCTCGATCCGGGGGTCGGCCTCGTCGGCGGGGGCCCAACTGCCGTCGGCGAGCTGCTGTTCCAGTTCCTCCAGGGCGGTGACGGTGTGCGGCCAGGGCTCACGGCCGCGCAGACCCGTGGCGGTGACCACGGCGATGAGGGTGCCGGGGAAGGCTTCGGCGACGGCGGGGGCGATGCGGAAGACGGTCATGGGCGGGTTCCGATTCGTGTGTGGGGTGGGTGGTCGGGCGGGGTCAGGGCTTCCAGGGGCCGACGCGGTCCGGGCTGCACGATCGCGCCGACGCACCGTTGTCGGCCCACGGTGGCCGCGTCGAGGGCCGCGGTCCCGCGCTGTGGGGCGGTCGGCGACGGCGGTGCGGTGCTCGACCGGCCTGTGATCGTCGTACGTGAACTTGGCACGTACGTCGGCGATTTCGGGGCGCGGACCGCGAAATGCCGGAGTGCGGCCGGTCGTACGACGGCTGGTCCACGGCGCAGCAGGTCCGCCTCGGCCTCGCCGGACTGCGTGCGTCATGGTCGTCGGCGATCCAGGTGAGCCATTCGGCCTCGCCGAGACCGGGACCGGCGTCACAGCTCTCGATGAACATTCCGGTCGCCTTCCATGGGGACGGCTACGGGGGCGGACGTACAGGGGTCAGGCGAGTGCCAGCAGACTGACCGCGGCTACCGCGGTGCCCAGACCGACCAGTTGGCCGCGGAGGATGCGTTCGGCGAGGACGCCGCGGGCGAGCAGGATCGTTCCTGCCGGGTAGAGGGCGGTGATCACGGCGACGACGGTGAGGTCACCGCTGCGGGCGGCGAGCAGGAAGAGCAGGTTCGCCATGGAGTCCAGCACACCCGCCGCGGCCGACATCCCGTACGCGGGCCGCTCGTCGCCGAGCCTGCGGCGCAGCGCACCGGCAGCGGCCAGAGTGACGGCCGAGGAGACCGCGCGGCCCATGATCAGCGGCGCCACTCCGCTGTCGGCGGGTGCCTGGTGCAGGCAGATCAGCTGGAGCGCGATGGCCGCGCCCGCGCCGAAGGCCAGCAGCAGTGCCGTGCGCGAGGGACGCACCGCGCCCGCGCCGTGTCCGGCGCTGACCAGCACCACCGCGACCAGCGCGACCGGCAGACCCACCAGTCCGGCGGTGCTCAGGTGCTCGCCCTGGAGCAGACCGACGCCGACGGGCAGTGCGGCGGATACCAGCGCGGTGACGGGCGAGAGCACGTTCATCGGGCCGATCGCCAGGGTGCGGTAGAGCAGGACGAACGCGATCGCCGAGGCGACCCCGGACGCCGCACCCCAGCCGAGGGCCGCGCCGCTGAACGAGGCGCCGAGCACCGGCCACAGCGGCAGCTCCACGGCGAGGCTGGCCGGCGCCGCGACCATCACGGTGCGCAGCACATGAGCCTTTCGGGCCCCCAGCCCGCCCAGGAAGTCGGCGCATCCGTAGGCGAGAGAGCTGCCCAGGGCCAGCAGCAGAGCGATCACAGCACATCCCTTACTATCAATGGAACGGCTACACGGTACAACGAATCGACCGAGTGATGCCAACAAAACGACCGTGCGGTCCATCACTCCGACCTGCGCACAAGGATGGTGATCAGGTGGCCGAGGCAGGCGCCGCACTGCGGACGGTCGCACACAACGTCCGGACGGCCCGGGTCCGCGCGGGCCTGTCCCTGGAGGAGCTCGGCCGCCGCGCCCAGGTCAGCAAGGGCGCCCTGGTCGCCCTGGAGAAGGCACAGGGCAACCCCAACCTGGCCACCCTGGTCCGGCTCGCCGACACCCTCGGCATCTCGGTGTCCGCCCTCATGCAGGGGCCGCACGAGGGCAGGGTCCGGATCGCGGCCGTCGACGACGTGGCCCCGCTGTGGACCGGCGAACTGGGCAGCGAGGCCCGGCTCATGCTGACGACCTCGGGCCCGGCCCCGGTCGAGGTGTGGCGCTGGCGGCTGGAGCCGGGCGAGGAGTACCCGAGCCATCCCCACCAGGCGGGGGTCGTGGAGACGATCAGTGTCACCTCAGGCGTGATGACCCTGGTCGTCGACGGCAGCGAGCACATCCTGGAGGCCGGCCGGACTGCCACGTTCGACGGCGACACCGCGCACACCTACCGCGGCTCGGGCACCGAGACCTGCCACCTGATCATGACGGTCCACCTGCCACCGGCCCCGTGACGGCACTTTGGTCGTGATGTGCCGACGAGATGTGCCGACGATTCGTCGTGCGTGTGGGGTGCCCGCTCAGGCGGTGAGCCCGAGGGTGTTCGGCACGGCGCCCACTTCGTGACGCACGTTCTCGTCCAGGCCGCGCAAGGGGCGCGGCAGGTTCGGTTCCCCCGTCAGCCCGAGGTGGGACGCGGCGGCGGACATGACGCGCAGGCTGCCGTGGTCGCGGAACAGCGCCCACAGCGGCTCAAGTGCGTGGGACAGGTCCGTCGCGCGTGACGCGTCACCGCTCCGGGCGGCACGGGTGAGGGCGAGGGCGGTCTGCGGGAACGTGCCGCCGATGACCGAGTACCAGGCGTCGCACCCGGCGTTGAGACCGAGCGCGGCCAGCCAGTCGCCGCTCACACCGATGGTGACCGTGTCCGGGATCAGCGCCCGCAGGGCGTCCACACGGGCCCTCGCCTGTGCCGGGTCCCCGGGCACGCCGGGGATCTTGATCGATCCCACGTTCGGCAACTGCGCGATCCGGCCGTGCAGTTCGTCGCTGAAGTGCACATGCGTGGTGCGGGGATTGTCGTACACGCACAAGGGCACCGACAGCTCGCGGGTGACATCCTCGAACAGGCCGAACACCTCGTCCTCGGTGAGCGGCTGGTACGTCATCGGGGCGAGCAGCACGGCGCAGACCCCGGCCTTCTGAGCGTCCTCGGCCAGCGCGAGCACGTGCGAGGTGCGCGGCGCGCCGATCCCGGCCATGACAGGGACCCCGCCGGCGGCCTCGACCGCGATCCGCACGGCGTGAGCGCGCTGCTCCCGGGTCAGGTAGGCGTAACCGCCGGTGGAGCCGAGCGCGCCGATGGAGTCGACTCCGGCGGCAGCGAGGCGGGCGACGAGCGCGGCGTACGCCGTGCCGTCGATGCCGTCCTCATGGGTGGGCGTGAGGGGGAAGGCGCTGAGGCCCTGGAACATGGTGACTCCTTCGGAGGGGAGAGCCGGTCACGGTTGCCGGTTCGTCTCGCGCAAGTCGGCGACGACTGCGGCGAGTTCGGCGGCGAACGCCTCGGCCTGCGGCTCGGTGACGGTGGAGCTGGTGACCCGGATCGCCTCCGGATGGGCGGACGGCTCACGGACGAAGAGGCCGCCGGGTCGTACGGCCCAGCCCCGCTGTGCCAGGGCCTGGACCGCTGACCGGCTGTCGACGTCGAGCTCGACCCATACGTTCAGCCCGTCGGGCCGGCAGGGCACCTCGACGCCGTGAGCGCGCAGCCGCCGGACGAGCAGACCACTGCGGTGCGCGTAGGCTTCGCGGGCCCGTTCGTGCAGTTCATGGACGCCGGGGTCGAGCAGCAGCGCGTGGGCGATGTGCTGCAGGAGGTGGCTGACCCATGTGGTCCCGGCGCTCAACCGCGCCTCCAGGCGCAGGGTGCTCTCCGTGTCGGCGGCGACGAGGGCGAGCCGCAGGTCCGGGCCGAGGAACTTGGACACGGACCGTACCAGAGCCCAACGCGCGGTGCTCGGGGGCGTGATCCGCTGGTACGGCCGCGCGGAGACAGCCGAGAAATGGTCGTCCTCGATCACCAGGACCTGGGGGTGGTCCGCGAGGACCGCGCGCAGGTCGGCCGCCCGTTCCTCGGTGAGGCTCGCACCGGTCGGATTGTGGGCGCGCGGCGTGCAGACGACCGCTCGGGCACCGTCCTCAAGGGCGGCCCGCAAGGCATCGGGACGCATGCCCGCGCCGTCGACCCGGACCGGGGCCGGCCGGTAGCCGTTCAGCCGCAGCGTGCCGATGCTCGCCAGGAAGCAGGGGTCCTCGATCGCCACCAGGTCGCCGCGGGCGAGATGGGCGTTCAGGAGCCGCTCGGTGGCGTCGACCGCTCCGTGCGTCACCAGCGTGCGGAACGGCTGCTCGATGTCCTCGGCGAAGTCGTTGGAGGCCCACTCGGCCAGGCCCGGGTCGATGGCGGGCATGCCGTACAGGGGCTGGCGGTAGCGGCCGCCACGGGCCGCGGCCAGGATGTCCGGCAGCAGTTCGGGATCGGGGTTGCCGCTGGCCAGGTCGACAGAGTCGCCCTCGGCCCCGACGCCCTCGCGGGCCAGCTGCGGCACCGCGGCGATCACCGTGCCGCCACGGCCCCGGGTCTCCGCCACCCCGGCTTCGACGAGCCGCCGGTACGCCAGGGCGACCGTGTTCCGGTTCACTCCCAGCTCGGCGGCGAGCACCCGCACCGGCGGCAGCACCGCCCGCGGCGCCAGCTCGCCGGACGCGACCTGATCCCGCACACTGCCGGCGATCTCCGCCGCGGTCGTACCGCTGACCGGCATGTGATCACCTCCGTGAGCAACCCTAACACTTTGTCCTATGCCAAACTGTGCGCTGCCGCGGGAGGGAGACGACCCGCTGGGCCCAGAGCGGGCCGACAACACGCTTCCCGGCGCTCTCCGATGCGGCGCGACCAGCCGATCGCAGGGCCGACTGATCACCTCCTCACCCTGCAAGAGCGAGATGCCCAACCCGACCCGCTCAGCGCCGCACGCATCACGAAGCGTAAGTTTTCGGTTGTATATGGTGACTGTCGGTGTCGCTGCCCATGCAGGCCGCAGGGGATCACACGGCGCCACACCCCCGTACCGGGCCGACCCCGGCGGTCCGCAGGAAGGAGAGCCGAAGAGTGCTTCAGCCAAAGAGCGGGCCGCGCAGCCCGGCGGTCGGAGCGGCGGTGGTCTGCAGTGCCCTGTTGCTGACGGCGTGCGGCTCCACCGGCAGTTCCCGGCCCGCCAATACACCGTCCGCGGCGCCCTCGCCCGCCCCCACCGGGATCGCCTGCGGCAGGGCGGCCGCGGTGCCGGCTTCCGGCTCGACCGCGCAGGAGTTCGCGATGAAGTTCTGGATCGAGAACTACATGCGGGCGTGTCCCGGTACCAAGATCACCTACGTAGGGAACGGCTCCGGCACCGGTCAGACCGATTTCCTGAAGGGCAGAACCGCCTTCGCGGGTTCCGACTCCGCACTGAGCGCCGCGCAGGTCGACCAGTCCAAGAGTGTGTGCTCCGGCGGCGGCCAGGCAGTGCACCTGCCGATGGTCGGCGGCCCGATCGCGATCGGCTTCAACCTGCCGGGGGTCAGCAAACTGGTCCTGGACGCACCCACCCTGGCCAAGGTCTTCGACTCGCGGATCACGAAGTGGAACGATCCGGCGATCGCGAAGCTCAACCCCGGCACCACGCTGCCCTCGACACCGATCCGGACATCACACCGTTCCGATTCGTCCGGTACGACGGACAACTTCACCTCCTACCTCAGCGCCGCCGCCCCGGGCGCCTGGTCGCACGGGCACGACAAGGTGTGGATGGCCAAGGGCGGCCAGTCCGCGAAGGGTTCCTCGGGCCTCGCCGAACAGGTGAAGAAGACCACCGGTGGGATCGGCTACGTCGAGCTGTCCCATGCCCTGGCCCATGGCGTTCCCACGGTCTCGATCTCCACCGGAGCCCCGGCCCCGGTCGACGCCAGCGTTCTCACGGCGTCCAAGGCGATCGCCGGCTCCAGCGTCGCGGACCCCGGCGACGACCTCGTACTGAAGCTGGACTACGGGACCAAGGCCCCCGGCGCCTACCCGATCGACATGGTCACGTACGAGATCGTCTGCGACAAGGGCAACAAGGCGGCGACGTGGTCCGCCACCAAGGCGTTCCTGACGTACATCTCCGGCAGGAGGGGCCAGGAGGACTTGAGCTTCCAGGGCTACGCGACGCTCCCGGCCACGATCGTGGAAAAGGTCCGCAGCAGGATCAGCACCTTGTCCTAGGGCCTGTCGTCACATTCCCGTCGTCCACCCGAAGGGCGGGCCGCGCGGCGTCCGGTGCGTGCAGCTGCAAGGCGAGGAGGGAGTCGACGCGTGGGGCCCTGCCGCCCGAGCGAAGCCGAGCGCGGGGGAGTCGGCGACCGAGGACAACGCGGCTGGGGGTCCTCTGGGGGAGCGCGTGCCGGACGCCGCACGGCAGGCGGGAATGTGACGACAGGCCCTAGCCCGCGGGCCTTCGGGGCTCGGTGCTCCAGCGCCGCTCAATCGCCTTCAGACGTTCGAGTTCGCGCCGGGCTGCTCTCGGGTGGGCGAGGTCGAGAGCCATCCTGGCGCGGGCCGTGATGTAGAGGATGTCCTGACGGGTGCCGCAGTCGAGCCCGGGGAGGGACTGGAGTCGGCGGGCCGTGACCGAGAGGGAGGTCGCGATGATCCCGAGAGCGTCGCGCACGGGCAGAGGAAGGGCCTCACGCAGCTCGTCCTTGGCGTAGTCACGCGCCTGCTCGTCCGCCTCCCAGGGACGCGGCAATGCGGGAGCCCAGGGAAGGCGTGCTTCCCGGGCATCGTCGTACAGGTCTCTCACCGCGGCACGCGCGGACACGGGATCGCCTTCGGCGGCCGCCGCGCGAGCCCGTTCCAACGTGGAGCGCAGTCGGGCACGGACCTGGGGATCCTCGCCCGTGTCGGCGTCCAGATAGCCGGACCACACGTCGAACGCCTTGCTCAACTCGGCATCGAGCATGACCCGGTACGCGTCCGGCACTCCGCCACCCCTCCCGTCGCCCCCGCCCGCCCCGCCCCGGGCGTCCGCGGACACGATAGGACGAACGCCGGACACACCGCCCGTGAATTACCTGGTGGAGCGCGCGGGAGCGCCCGTGTCGACGCGCGGCAAGGGTGAAGGGGTCGAGCAGGCGGATCACGTGCGGGGCCGGATCCCCTGGCCTGGCACGGCCCGTCGCCCCGGCCCCTCTGGTCGGGACGTCGTCTCACGGCTCAGGCGGAGGCGGCGGTCCGCTGGTCCGAGGCGGGCTGAGCGGTGGTGCCGTCCGCCTCGATGGCCGCGAGATCGCTGCCGCGGGTCTCGCGGGCGGCGATGACGGCGATCACGGTCATGAGGGCGGCCAGGCCGACGTACCCCGAGACCGGGGCGGAGGTGCCGTAGGAGCCGAGCAGGAGGCGCGACGCGACAGCGCGGTACTAGAGTGCCGAGGTGATCATTCCTCCTGAAATGCTGCCGGGCGGCGCGGTGTTGCGGCTTGTCTCCGTCAGAGACGCGGAAGCGCTGCACGCCGCGTATGTGGCGAACCGGGAGTATCTGGCTCCTTGGGAACCTCGTCGTCCGGACAGCTTCTTCACCGTCGCGGGGCAGGCCGAGCGCACGGCCGAGCGTCTGAGGGAGTTCACGGAACGCCGCCTCGTGCCCTGGGTGTTGGAGAGCGACGGCACGATCGCCGGCACGGTCACCCTCACGAGCCTGGTCTTCGGGCCCTTCCGCAGCGCGTCCCTGGGGTACTGGGTGGCCGCCGACCGCCAGGGCCGGGGACTGGCCGGCGCGGCGGTGGCGAGCGTCTGCGACACGGCCCGCGACATCATCGGCCTGCATCGCATCGAGGCCACCACGCTCCTCGACAACGTCCCCTCGCAACGGGTGCTGGAGAAGAACGGTTTCGAGCCGATCGGCATGGCTCCGCGCTATCTGCACATCAACGGCGAGTGGCGGGACCACCGTCTGTTCCAACGGATTCTGCACGACGGCCAGTTGTCGGACTGACCGCCGCCGGGGCGTCTTGCACGGGACAGGTCTTGCGGGCCTCGGATCAGCCCGGGGCTGCTCGGAATCGTCTGCGCACGTGGTTCGCAACTGGACAGACGTGGCGCCGAGCCCTGCTCACCCGCGCCGCCACTCCCGGCGCACCGGGTCTTCGCCCACAGCAGCAGGGCGGCGCAACTGGATGCCGCCCCCAGAGCGGACACCCCTGGCCATCCCGTCGTCGCGTACTCGCGGACAACGGGCAGGCGCTCTTCGCTGTCATCGTGGCACTGCGCCAGTAGGGCGAGACGCACTGCTTCGACCCCGGGGAGACCCGCTCGCGACTCCTCGACCGGCGGAACGGACGCCCGCTGAGCCCAACGGACGCCCGCTGAGTCCATGGGAGATCCACTCCGGCGACGGGCGCCTCGTCGGCCCGGACGAGACCGTCGTCGAAAAGCTCACCGCCACGAACGGCGATGGCTGACCAGGCCTACGCCCGGCCCACGCCGGACGCCTACGAACTGGGTGAACCAGGGCTCATCCGGCCGGTGGCCGGATGTAGTCCTCCAGGCGTGCCACTGTGAATCCCTGCTCCTGGATGCGCCTGAGCAGGTTGGTGAACATCTGCGTCATCGTGGCCCCCTTGAGTTCACTGGGCCCGCGGAAGTGCGCGAGGATGATGTCACCGGCGCGCAGCTTCTTGCGTGCGTCCTGGTACTGCATGTTGCGGATCTGCATGGATTCCCGCCACCACACGATCGCGCGGGGTCCGCACTCCCCGACCGCGATCCTGGTGTTCTCGTTGTACGCGCCGTAGGGCGGGCGGAACAGCAGTGGTGCGGTGCCGTACTCCTTGGTGAGGATCTTCTGGTCACCGCACACCTCTTCCTTCTGGCGCGCCAGAGGGACGGTGCTCATGACCGGATGGTGCAGGGTGTGGTTCTGGATGTGGTTGCCCAGCGCCTGAAGCGGTTTGAAGTACGCGTAGTCCGACTTGATGGCGTCGTTCATCAGGAACATCGTGATCGGGATGTTCAGGTCCCGCATCATCTCGATGAACTTGGGGTCCTTTTCCTGACCGTCGTCGACGGTGATGAACACGACCTTCTGCGTGGTCGGTATATGCGTGAGGACCGGAACGGTTCCGGTGGCGGCGAGTTTCACCGGCTTGTCGGCCGGGGGCGGCGGAGCGGCCGGCAGCGGATTCAGGCCCCACCTGTGCCAGGCTGCCGCGGTGTCGGCAGCTCCGGACGCGTTGCCGGGGGTGCCCGTTGGCCTGCCGCTTTCGGAGGGGAGCGGCGCATGACCGGATCCGCCGCCGCTCGTGCTGCAACCGCCGGCCGCCAGGACGGCCGCGGCCGTTCCCGCGAGCGTCCACGTCACCGGCCTGTACCGCTTTCCCCGGCCCATCATTCGCTTCACCGTGCCGACCTCAGCTGACATTCGATCATGATCTGTTGAGACGATAGACCGGCAAACCAAAAAAGCGATCAATAGTCAGGTGTGAATTCACTACATGGCACCGGGTCGTGAGTCAGGGCTGCTGGGCCCCGGGGGTCGGCATAGGGTCGTCTCCCCTGGTCACCGTCGCACCCTCCCAGCGACCGGGACGGTGGCCGTCAGCCTTGAGGAGTTCGTATGCGCTACTACGACCTCGGCAGCCACGGCCGGCGTGTGACGACGTCGTCCCCCGAGGCACAGACGTGGTTCGACCGCGGGCTGAACTGGACGTATGCCTTCAATCACGAAGAGGCCGTCCGCTGTTTCGAGGCCGCCGTAGCGGCGGATCCCGACTGTGCCATGGCCGAGTGGGGTGTGGCCTACGCGCTCGGCCCCAACTACAACAAACCCTGGGAGTTCTTCGACGCACAGGACCTGGGACGGACGGTGGAGCGTGCGCATGCCGCGGTGCGGCGCGCACAGGCGAAGGCCGTCGGCGCCACGCCGGTCGAGCGAGCCCTCATCGGTGCGCTCAGTGCCCGCTATCCACAGGCCCAGGCCCCGGACGTCGAGGACTGTTCCGTGTGGAACACCGGCTACGCCGACAGCATGCGGGCCGTCCATCAGATGGCGGCCGACGACCTCGACGTGGCCGCCCTGTACGCCGACGCCCTGATGAACCTCACGCCCTGGCGTCTGTGGGACATCCGCACGGGCACGCCGGCCCCGGGGTCGCGCACCGTCGAGACCAGGGCCGTACTGGAGCGGGCGATCGCCACGGAGGCGGGCACCCGGCACCCGGGCCTCCTTCATCTCTACATCCACCTGATGGAGATGTCCCCGACGCCCGAGGCGGCCCTGCCGGTGGGCGACCGGCTGCGCGGTCTGGTGCCGGACGCGGGTCATCTCCAGCACATGCCCTCGCACCTGGAAGTGCTCTGCGGCGACTATCGCCGGGTGATCTCCGACAACACCGAGGCGATCGCGGCCGACGAGAAGTTCCACGCCAGGGCCGGGGCGATGAACTTCTACACCCTGTACCGCTGCCACAACTACCACTTCAAGATCTACGGGGCGATGTTCCTCGGCCGCTTCCAGGACGCGCTCGAAACGGTGGACCGGCTTGAAGCGGCCGTGCCCGAGGAACTGCTGCGCGTGGACAGCCCACCGATGGCGGACTGGTTGGAGGGCTTCCTCGCGATGCGGGTGCACGTGCTCATCCGCTTCGGGCACTGGGACGACATCCTGGCCCTGCCGATGCCCGCCGACGCGCGCTTGTACTGCGTGACCACGGCGATGCTGCGGTACGCACGCGGGGTCGCGCTCTCCGCGTTGAACCGGACCGACGACGCCGACGCGGAACGTGAGCTCTTCCGCGAGGCCGCCGCCCGGGTCCCGGAGACCCGGATGCTGTTCAACAACACCTGTGCGGACATCCTGGCGATCGCCGCGCGCATGCTGGACGGGGAGCTGGACTACCGCAAGGGGCGCCACGAGGCCGCGTTCGCGGCCCTGCGCCGGTCGATCGAGCTGGACGACGGCCTTCCGTACGACGAGCCGTGGGGGTGGATGCAGCCCACCCGGCACGCATACGGCGCGCTGCTCCTCGAACAGGGCCTGGTGGCGGAGGCCGAAGCCGTCTACCGGGCCGACCTCGGACTCGACGACACGCTGCCGCGCGCACAGCAACACCCGGGCAACGTCTGGGCGTTGCACGGCCTCCACGAGTGCCTCGTGCGGCTCGGCAGGGCGGGCGAGGCACAGATCGTGGCGCAGCAGCTGAAGATCGCCGCCGCGATGGCGGACGTACCGATCGAAGCGTCCTGCTTCTGCCGTACGGAGTCCGTCGCTGGTGCCGCGCCTCAAGAGGGGTGCTGTTCGCACGCGCGCTGAGCACTTCGCGGCGGATGAAGCCCGCGTCGCCTTCTGCCGCGGTTGCCGGGTCCGGGCCGGACAACAGGTATAGGTACAGGACCAGGCATCCGCGTCAGGGCGCGGTGTCGGTGCTGCGAAGGCCGGTGAGTGCGGCGGGAGTTGCCCAGCCGCGCAGTACGGCGTCGATCGTCGACCGGAACGCGGTCTCGGCCGCGGTGCCGTCGAGCGCGCCGGCGAGTTCGAGGGTCACGACTCCGTGCAGGGCGACCCACAGTGACACGGCGATCAGTGTCGTGTCGCCCGCGAGGGTGTGGTCCGCCACGGCGCGGTCGATCGCCGCGACGAGCAGTCGTACGGGGTCGCGGTCGCCGACCCTGCCCGAGGGGTCGAAGGACTGCGCGCCGCCGAACAACACCGTGTACAGGTGGCGGTGTTCACGTCCCCAGCGACGGTATGCGGCGGCCAGCTCGTGCAGGTCGTCGAGGGCGTCGTCGGAGGTCGGGGCCGTCGACAGGTCCTGGAACAGGCCGGCCACCGCCCGGTCGCAGACCTCGCCGACCAGCCCGTCCTTGCCGTCGAACAGCGTGTACACCGCCGCCGTCGACGTCCCGGCCGCGGTGGCCAGCGCGCGGACCGTGACCGACTCGCGGGGACGGGTGGCGAACATCTCGGTCGCGCATGCCACGAGCCGCTCTCTGACGGCGGCGTCGTTCGTTCTCGGCCTTCCCACGGGGAGCAGTGTACCCACCCTGATAACATTGTTTTGAAACGGCGTTTTGAAACCTGGGGGGATTGCCGTGCCGTCGTCCGTCATACGTACCGTCCGCCTCATCGGCCGCCTGCTGGCGGCTGCCGCCGCGGTCCTCGTGCCGGTCGCCGTCTTCCTGGCGCTGATCGTCGCCACCGACGGCGCGGGATCGGGGTACGCCGCATGGTCCGCGACCCTCGGGATCGCCATCGTCGCGGCGTTGTGGCGAGGCCGCCGCCGGACCTGGCGTGGGCGGTTGGTGTCGTTCCTGCCGGTGCTCGTCGCGGCCGCCCTGACGCTGTCGGTGTGCGTCCCGACCGTCCCCACGACGCGCCGCCACCCGCCCGCCCTGCCGTTCGTGACCACCGAGCACTGGAGCCTTTCCACGGGCAGCCGGGTCGCCGTCTACCACTACCCGCCCACCGGCCACGGGCCCCGGCACCGCGTCCCGCTCGTCTACCTCAACGGCGGTCCGGTGCGCGGCATCTCGGTGCTCGACCACCACTTCCTCCAGCGCCTGGCGGGGCAGGGCTACGACGTGTACGCCTACGAGCAGGCCGGTGGCGGGCGGAGCGAACCGCTGCCCATGGGCCAGTACTCGATCGACCGGTCCGTCCGCGATCTCGGGGCCTTCCTCGACCGGCTGGACAGGGGCAGGGAGAAGGGCAGGGACAAGGGCAGGGGCGGCAGCGATGTGCTGGGATTCTCCTCAGGTGCGGTCGTGCTCACCCGCGCGCTGGCCGACCCGGCCGTCGCCGCCCGCCTGCACCGGGCGATCATCGCCGAACCCGGCCCGATGGACGGTCCCACCACGCGGATCGCGGGGCAGAAGGGCCGGCCGTCGGCACGCGGCATCGCACCGCCCATGGCCGGACCGCGCTCGACGCACGTCCCGCGCTACGCCGTCGCGTTCGGCCTCATGCGGCTCGGACTGCTCAGCCCGGACAACGGGCTGGTGGGACAGGCCGAGGGCGACAACGCCCTCACCGCAGCCGACCTCGGCAGCGACACCGCGTCCGGCTACTGCGCGCGCGACGCGCACCGCATCCCGGTCGAGGACACCCCGCGGAACTTCTCCTTCAGCGCCGCGGCCAGCCTCCGCGTCCAGCAGACGGTCAAGGACTCCCCCTCCATCGCCCGGCGGCTGAGGCCCTCCCGGACGCCCGCGATGCTGATGATCGCCGAGTGCTCCTCCCAGGTGCGCCAATGGGAGACCACCGTCCTCGCCGACGACCCCGCCGTGCGGCGCACCCAGTACATGCCCGGCGTCGGCCACCACATGTGGAACGGCCTGGGTGACAACGACGAACGAGCAGCAGCCGTCATCACCGCCTTCCTCCAGGACAAACCCGCACCGCTGCCCGACTACCCGACCCGATCCGACATCCCGGCCTTCCTCCGTGACCACAGGTGAGCGGGCGAAGCCTCTGCTGACGCCTGCTCCGGCCCTGACGCCGACGCGCGGTCAGGCGATGAGCGATGAGCGATGAGCGATGAGCGATGAGCGATGAGCGATGAGCGATGAGCGATGGTTAGAAGGTATCACGGTTGCGATTGACCATCACCATCAGTCGTGTTAGAACCTCTAACGAACGCGATAGTCGCTAGAGAAGGGAGGGTGGTCGTGAGCAACCACCCCTTCGTCGAAGTCGTTCTGCCGGGCATCGTGGACCCGGAAGGACTGCAAGTCCGCAGCGCGGCTGTCCCGGAGCCCGGCCCGGGACAGATCGTGATCGCCATGGAGGCGACCGGGGTCTCCTTCGCCGAGCAGCAGATGCGCCGCGGGCGGTACTACGACCAGCCCCCGTTCCCGTTCGTGCCCGGCTACGACCTGGTGGGCCGGGTGCTGTCGACCGGTCAGGGAGTCGATCCGGCCCTGGCCGGACGTCGCGTGGCGGCGCTGGTCAAGGTCGGCGGCTGGGCCAGCCACGTGGTCGTCGAGGCACAGGACGCGGTCGAGGTCCCCGACGGTCTGACCGCGACCGAGGCCGAGACCGTCGTGGTCAACGGCATCACCGCCTGGCAGATGCTGCACGGCACGGCCCGCGTGCGCGCCGGGCAGACCGTCCTGGTGCACGGGGCCGGCGGCGGCGTGGGCCTGATCATGGTCCAACTCGCCCGCGCAGCCGGTGTGCAGGTGATCGGCACCGCCTCCGCCCGGCACCACGACGCGCTGCGGGACCTCGGCGTCACCCCGGTCGACTACCGCACGGCGAACGTGCCGGCCCGGGTTCGTGAGCTGGCCCCCGGCGGAGTGGACGCCGTCTTCGATCATGTGGGCGGGCGCAGCGTCATCGACTCCTGGCACCTGCTCGCCCCCGGCGGCACCCTGGTCTCCTACGGCAGCGCCTCCACCCGCGACGACAGCGGCTCCAAGCAGTGGCCCGTCCTGAAGATCCTCGCCCGTACCTGGTTCTGGAACACCCTGCCCAACGGCCGCCGCGCCCACTTCTACAACATCTGGGCCGGCCAGAAGCTCCACAAGGATCGCTTCCGCGCCCGGCTGCACGCCGACCTCAGCGAGGTCTTCTCCGCTCTGGGCCGCGGCGACATCACCGCCCCCATCGCCGCCCGACTGCCGCTCGCCAGGGCTGCCGAGGCCCTGCGCCTGGCAGAGTCCGGAACCGTCACCGGCAAGGTCGTCCTGATTCCCTGACCCACCATCCCCAATCCTCCCATCCCAGAGCTCCGGAGATCACCGGCTGGAAGGCCCGCACCGACCGCCTCATCGACAACGTCCACGTCGCCGTGCACGCCGCCCGTCGCGACGGCCACCAGATCACCGCTGACCACCCCCAGCCGAGCGGAACTCCAAGGCAGGGAGAAGCCACGTGACGTGCCCTCGGTCACCCCGAAGAAGCCGGAGTGAAGTGCACGGACAGATCAACTACGCCCAGCACCCCCGCTCCAACGCCTCACCGCGGCCGGCCCCGGCGGCGCGGCGCATGAACCCCCGTAAGGACCGGGGACTGCGCGAAGGTCCGGCCCGTCGCCACGGGGGAAGGCGACGGGCCGAAGAACCCGATGTCGAGACGTCGTCCCCCGTCGGAGAGCGGAACCCGCCCGCTCTCACCCCGTCCCAGTACTACGGAACTCCGCCCTCGCCGCGCCAATCGTTCAGGGGCGGGTTCGTACGGGGACTGGTCGGTGCTTCGACGGTGCAACTCGCGGTCACGGCGGTCAAGTGCCGCCGTGACCGCGAGCTTCGGGAGTTCTCTGGAGGGGTAATTCCCTGTCAGTAGGGACCGTTGACGTTGTCGATGGAGCCGTAGCGGTGGAAAGCGTAGTTGCACGCGGCGGTGATGTTGGCGACAGGGTCGTAGATATTCGTCGAGGTGCCCGACACGTGGTAAGCGGTGAAGGTGGGCTGAATCACCTGGAGCAGGCCGATGGAGGGCGTACCGGCGGCTGCGTTGGAGTCCCAGAGGTTGATGGCGTTGGGGTTGCCGGAGGATTCCCGCATCACGTTGCGGTAGATCCCGTTGTAGCTACCGGGGATGCCGTTCTGGGCCATGATCGCCAGCGAGTGCTTGATCCAGCCGTCCAGGTTGTTGGTGTACGTCTGGCCGCCGGACGCGGTCGCGGGGGACGGGGACGCGGCCTTCGTGGTGGTTGCCGGCTGAGCGGCGGGGGTCGACCCGGCGGGCAGGGTGAGGACCTGTCCCGGCTGGAGGGCGTAGGGGCTCGCGAGGTGGTTGGCCGTCGCGATGGCGAGCCAGCCGCCGCGCACGTGCTGGGCGCGGGCTATGGAGGCCAGGTGGTCGCCGGGCCGGACGGTGTAGGTCGTCGCGGCAGAGGCGGCGGGGGCGGCCTGGGCCGTACCCAGGGCGGCGACGGAGACCATGGCGAGGGTGCCGACGGTGACGGCGATACGGCGGCGCGCCCGGGTGGGGCGCTTGCGGGCATGAAGGGGCATGGAGCGGTCCTCTTCCAGAATTTGCATGACCCGCAGTTGCCGGTTCCCTCGGCAAGCTGCACCACATTTCGTCTAGTGGTGCACTGCGGCGCGCACATTGTTAGCCCGCCGGGAATAAATCGACAATTCCCCACTTCACTAAGCAACGTCGTTGTCCGGTCGGCTTCGCGCGGCGCGCGGGCGCGGGAATTGGGGGATTTACGCGCCGTTTATAGCACTAAGACGCGTCGTAGGTGAATTGGGTCACCTGTATCGAGCGAAGCGCCTTAGCGGGCTAAACAATGACGTATCCAGCTTTAGTTATGTATGGGTTTAAATGGGACATAAGCCCGTGAATCTCAGGGCAAGCGTCGTCACGTCGACCCCCGCACCACCGGCCGCCACGGCACCGTTCGCACCCCGGGTGCCGTCTCTCCGGCGTCGATCGCCTCAAGCAGCCGCAGGGCCGCGATGCGTCCGATCTCCAGGAGGTTCATGTCGATCGTGGTGAGCGGGGGGGGCGGCCGGGGCCATGGTGTCCCAGTTGTCGTAGCCGACGACCGCGATGTCCCCGGGGACGCCGATGCCGTGTTCGCGCAGCGCGTCGGTGACTGTGCGGGCGATCTGGTCGTTGCCGCAGAAGAAGGCGTCCGTGTCGGGCGCCGTACGCGGCACGGCGTCGGCGGCGCGGCGGCCCCATGCCTCGCTCCACTCGCCGAAGTGGACACGGTCGGTGGGCAGTGCCAGGCCCGCCTGTTCGAGGTGCGCCACGGTGTGGCGGGCCCGGTCGCGGGCGGCCGCGTGGTGCTCGGGACCGGTGATGTGGGCGATGCGGGTGCGGCCGGTGGCCAGCAGGTGCTCCGCGGCGAGCTCGGCGCCGCCCATGTCGTCCGTGACCACGGACATGTCGCCGGGATCCGTGAACGGTGAGAGCGCGTAGACCACGGGGACCGTCTCCAGGCCCGTGATACCCGTCAGCGGCGGGCGCGGGTCGGTGCGCCGGCCGGTGGCAAAGATGCCGTCGACGCGGCGGTCCATGAGGTTGCGCAGGCGGTGCTCTTCGCGGATCGAGTCGCCTCGTGTGTCGCACAGCAGGACCGAGACCGGTACCCACACCGGCGACAGCATCACCGTCAACTGCGCCACCGAGTACCCCTGGAACGGCGCCATCGGGCTCACCGTCGGGGAAACCCCGGACGACCGCCCCCGGGCGCTGTCCCTGCGCATCCCCCACTGATGCCGCGAGTTCCATGTGCGCTGCGGCACCGAATCCTACGACCGGACGGACGCCCCGGTCGCCGACGGCTGACTGCGCCTGCACCGCGTCTGGGCTCCCGGCGACCAGGTGGTCCTGGAACTCGCCCCGATCCCCGTCTCACCGCTGCCGACCCGCGCGTGAACGCCGCACGCGGCTGCGTGGCCATCGAGCGCGGCCCCTCGTCTACTGTCTGGAGCAGGCCGACCACCCCGGGGCGGCCTGGACGACATCGTCCTCGACCCCACCCGCCCCTTCGCCGTGAAGCAGCGCCCCGACCTGCTCGGAGGCGTCACGACGATCACGGCCGCGGGCCGCCGGCGCCGTGTCCCGAACCCCGGCTGGTGGCCGTACACCCCGTACCTCTCTCCGGGCTCCTCCCCCGCCGAGACCACCGAGACCGCCGGGACCACTCAGCGCCCGGCCGAGGGCGACCCGCTCGAACTGACGGCCGTGCCCTCCTACGCCTGGGTCGACGGCAGCATGCGCGTCTGGCTGCCCACCTCCTGACTCCCTGACCCTACGAACATCGAGGTCAGCCCCGTGACACCCACCTGCCGCCCTCTCCTCGCCGCGCTCGCCGCCGGCGCGCTCGTCTCCCTCACCATCTGCGATGGCGCGTCCGGCTTCCCGGGCGCCGGCCAAGTGGGTGCGCGGACGAGCGGCCGGTTCGGCCCGTACAAGAACGCCGACCAGAAGAGCTGCCCGCCCCTCGGCATCCAGAACACGGGCACCAGCGGCGGCGGCACCGCCGCCAGTGGCCGCCTTCGTCCTCTGTGGGCGAAGCACGACGTGCGCGGAACCTATACCGTCCGCACCCGGAGCGGGTCGAAGGTCACGACGGCCTGCGGGCCGTCTGCCCAGCGCACACGCAACTCGCCGTCCAGCCACGTCACTTCGGCCACGGCGGCGGCGAGCGGCGGGGCCTCGGCATCATCACCGGCGTCGGCTCCCAGGGCGGCCAGTGCGACGAGCACCGCCGTTCCCTGGACCTCGGCCGAGAGCCTGGGCATCCGCACCCACGGCTCGTAGGCCGTGCCCTCGGGCGCGCGCACCTGGTCCGCCCCCTCCCAGCCGTACACCCCCGTCAGCTCGGAGCGGAGCGCCCGCGTGGCCCATCCGGTGAGGGTGACGCGTGCGCCGTGGGGCGCCCCGGTCACCCGGTGGATCCGCAGTTCGTGGCGGCCGCGT
Source organism: Streptomyces sp. NPDC025793 (assembly GCF_055558375.1). Taxonomy (NCBI): domain Bacteria; kingdom Bacillati; phylum Actinomycetota; class Actinomycetes; order Kitasatosporales; family Streptomycetaceae; genus Streptomyces; species Streptomyces sp. NPDC025793. Next base: position 82,080 of record NZ_JBVHMR010000030.1, read on the forward strand.
GCCACGGTCACGCTCTCGACGCGCAGGCCCGGCACCATCGGCGGGCCGGACAGGAACACCGGCCGGTGCCAGGACGCGGCCCAGCCCCATCCGTCGCCCTGTCCCGCGCCCAGTGGATGGATGCGCCGACGCACGCTTGCCACGCCGCCGACCTCCACGGACAGATGGTTGTCGGCGACGTTGGTCCGCGATGTGGGGCCGGTGTGCGTGGAGTACGCCTGGCGGCCGTACAGCGGATCGTCCTGCGCGGCGGATTCACCCTCGTGCGGCCGGACATGGTCGCTGCCGTGGTTGTGCAGGCGCACGATGCCGTCGGCCCTGGTGGACTGGACGAGCAGTCCTGGGGCGGGCAGCGCGAGCACCCGGTCGGGGCCGTCGCTCGGGGCCGGCTCCTCGGTCGCCGTCCACAGCGGGTCGTCTTCAGCCGCGAGCAGGGCGACGAAGGCCTTCGACGCCCAGTAGGGCGACGCGGGTCCGGAGTAGGTTTGCAGCGTGGCGGTGTGCGGGCCGTGCCAGCCGAGGCTGAGGAGCCCTTCGTCGGTGACCGCGCCCCGGTCGAGGAAGTAGCGCAGGTTTCCGCTGATCAGGCGGCGGGAGGTGCCCGGGGGCAGCGGGGTGTGGCCCGTGACGGCACCCATGCCGACCGCCGCCGACGCCGCGAACCGGTAGGTCAGCGAACGCCCGAAGTGGATCGGCGCCCCGTCGGCGCCGAAGAGGAGCGAGAAGCCCTCCAGGTGCTCGCGCAGCCGCGGCCCGAACCGCTGCGACAGCGCCGTGTCGCCCGTCAGATGGGCGTGGAGCAGCGGATACAGGTGCAGCGCCCACCCGTTGTAGTGGTCGAAGGCCCGGCCGTCGCCGTCCGCGTACCAGCCGTCGCCCCGGTACCACGTCTCCATCAGGTCGAGCGCGCGCTCCCTGACCCCCGCCGTCGCGGCGTCGCCGCGGCCTGCCGACTCCAGGAACGACGCCACCATGAACGGGAAGAGGTACCAGTTGTTCGGCGCGGGGGTGTGCGTGACGGCGCCGCGCAGCCACGTCTCGGCCCGGTCCTGTACATCGCCGTCGAGCCGGTCCCACAGCCACGGCCTGGTCAGTGACAGGCCGAGCGCCACCGACGCCGACTCGACCATCGGCTGGCCCTGCATATGGTGGTCGAGGATCAGCGGCCATGACTCGGTGTCGTTCCGGCCGGGTGTGCGGGTGCCGGAAGCGAGGCCGGTCGCGTACCGCTCCAGCCAGCCGTGCGGGTCCTTGCCGCCGGCGCCCGCGACCCGGAAGCCGGCCGCCAGGAACGTACGCGCATAGCCCTCCAGGCCGTCCGAGCGGACGCCGGACCTGGAGGGGCGGCCCGGCAGGTCGAGCAGGGCGCCGCCGGGGGTCGCCCAGCGCCAGGCGGCGCCGAGCAGCCCGTCGGCGACGGTCTCCCAGTGGGCGCGGGTGTAGCCGGTGTACGGGCTCGATTCCCGCTCGCCCGGCGGGAGTTCGAACGGGATGCTCATGCGAGGAAGGCCAGCCTTTCGCGTCGTACGGGGTGGGCGAGGCCGTCGCCCGCGGCCCACCTGGCCACCTCGCCGACGGCCGTGTCGGCGAGCCGCTCCCATTCGTTGCCCTGGGAGCCGGCGAGGTGGGGCGTGATCAGCGCGTTCGGGCAGTCCCACAGGGGGTGGTCGGCGGGCAGGACCTCGGGGTCCGTCACATCGAGCACCGCCCGGACGCGGCCCGCGCGCACCACGTCGGTGAGCGCGTCCTGGTCGACGACGGCACCGCGCGAGGTGTTGATCAGCACGGCTCCCGGCCGCATCGCGTCCAGCAGTTCGCGGCTGACGAGTCCGCGGGTGGCGGGCAGCAGCGGGGTGTGGACGCTCAACAGGTCGCTGCGGGCGAAGAGTTCGGGCAGGGGCACCCACCGGACGCCCAGCTCGGCGGCCTCGGCCCCGGTGACGTACGGGTCGTGCAGCAGCACCTCGTGGTCGAAGGGGCGCAGCAGTTCGATGACGCGCCGGCCGATGAGGGAGGCGGAGAGGATGCCCACCGTGCGACGGTAGTTGCCGATCTCGTGCGAGGTGCTCAGCCAGTCGGCCCGCTCACGGGTCCGCCGGAAGTCGCGGGCGCGCTCCAGTACGTGTTTTCCGTGCAGCAGGATCATGGCGAGCGTGTACTCCGCGACGGGCAGCGCGTTGGCCGCGGCCGCCGAGGACACCTCGATGCCCCGTTCCCAGCAGGCGTCGGTGATGTGGCCGCGCACCGAACCGGCCGCGTGCACCACGCACGTGAGCCGGGGCGCCGCCGCGAGGACGTCCGCGTCGAGGCCCGGGCATCCCCAGCCGGTGACGAGCAGCTCGACATCGCCGAGGACGTCCTTCGCCCGTACGGTCGTCAGGTCGTCGAGGACCGGCAGCGGCGCCAGGTCGCACACGTCCCCGAGCGCGGCCAGCGACCGCGGGGTGAAGACGGCAGCCGCCGCTTCGCGCGACATGGCCAACGCCGCGCGGGGCTTGGTCACTTGACGGCCCCCGCCGTCAGGCCGGACCGCCAGAAGCGCTGGAGGAGGGCGAACGCGACGATGAGCGGGAGGACGGCGAGGAGCGAGCCCATGATCACCACCGGGTAGTACTCGGGCGAGACGGACGCCTGGCTGTTCCACTGGTACAGCCCCAGGCTCACGGGATACAGGTTCTGGTTGGACAGCATCACCATCGGCAGGAAGAAATTGTTCCAGATCGCCGTCAGCTGGAACAGGAAGACCGTGACCAGACCGGGGCCCAGCATGCGCAGCGACACATGTATGCAGGTCGTCAGCTCGCCGGCGCCGTCGACCCGCGCGGCCTCCAGGATCTCGTCGGGCACATAGCCCTGGGCGAAGACGCGGCCCAGGTACACGCCGAAGGGGTTGAACAGGACCGGGACGAACACCGACCAGAAGGTGTTCACGACACCGGTCTCGGACGCGATGAGGTACAGCGGCAGCGCGAGCACCGTCTGCGGCACCATGACGGCGGCCAGCACGAGCCCGAAGAGCTTCTCCTTGTGCCGGAAGTGGTACTTGTCGAAGGCGTACCCGCAGGCGACGCTGATCAGCGCGCCGAGCGCCGCGCCCAGGACGGCGTACAGCAGGCTGTTGCCGTACCAGCGCCCGTACAGTCCGCCGTCCATGGCGAACAGGTCCTTGATGTTGCGGACGAGGGAGAAGTCGCGGAACGACAGGATGCTGCTGCTGAACAGGGCGTCGCGGGACTTCGTCGCGGCGAGCAGCAGCCACACCACCGGCAGCACGGTGTACAGGACGGAGACCGCGACGACGACGTTGACGGTCGCCCGGCCCAGCATCCGCGGGCGTGTCAGGGTCGGGTCCGTGGCGCTCATCGGGCGCTCTCCTCGGCCGAGTCGACGCGGTTGGTCCAGCGGGTGACCCCGTAGGAGAGGGCGACGGTGATGGCCAGGAGGATCACGGAGGCGGCGGCCGCGAGTGAGTAGTTGTTGCGGCTGAAGGCGGCGTCGTAGATGTACATGCTGGGCGAGAACCGAGTGTTGATCATCTGTGAGGACTGGTGGAGCAGCATCGGCTCGGTGAACAGTTGCAGTGCCCAGATCAGCGTGAACATCGCGACCATGACGATCGAGGAGCGTACGAGCGGTGCCTTGACCTGGAGCGCGGTGCGCACCGGCCCCGCGCCGTCGACCACGGACGCCTCCAGCACTTCACGGGGCACCGCCTGGAGGGCCGCGTAGAAGACGACCATGTTGTAGCCGACGTTGCTCCACAGGGCGATGTTCACGATCGACGGCAGCGTGGTGTGCAGGCCGAGGAAGTCCACCGTGACGTCGGCCTTGCCGAGCGCCTCGATGACGGGGCTGATGCCGGGTGTGTACAGGTACAGCCAGATCAAGGCGGCGATGATGCCGGGCACCGCGTGCGGCAGGAACAGGCCCAACTGGGCCCAGGCGCGCAGCCGGACGACGCCGGAGTCGAGCAGCAGGGCGAGCGCCAGGGAGCCGGTCACCATCAGCGGGATGTAGATCAGGCAGTACAGCCCGACCGTGCCGAGCCCGGACAGGAACGTCGGGTCGGCGAGCACGACGGAGTACGAGCGCAGGCCCACGAACACGGTGCGCGCCGGGCCGAAGCCGAGGCCCGGATGGTCGTCGCTGAAGAAGCTCAGCCACACCGCCGTGCCGACCGGGAGCAGGAAGACGAGGGTGAGAAGGACGAAGAACGGCGTCATGAGGACGCCCGCGGCGCCGTGACGACGGCGCTTCGCCGCACGCTGTGCCGCGCGCCGGGAGCCGTCCGCCGGCTGTGCCGGGGCGGTCCGCACCGTCGTGACGCGGGCTGTCGCGGTCATGGGTCACCTGCCTCTCGGAGTGCGGGCGGTCACGTCGAGTGCTGGGTGGTGGCGAGGCCCAGCGCCTTGAGATCGGGCATCGTGCCGTCCTGTGCGGCGCGCATGGCGGACAGGATCGTGCCGGAGCCGGCTCCCGCCCGGGCGAACGCGTCCTGCATGACGTAGCCGGTGGCGGTCATGCGCGGGCCCCACACCCAGCCGTCGCGGATCTTGTGGGCCTCCTCCTCGAACAACCGGTAGATGTCCTGACCGCCGTAGTAGGCGCGGTCGAACGCGGCACGCCCCACGGACACGAGTCCGGTCGCGGCCGGGTACTGGCTGCTCGCGCCGCTGGACAGCCGGGCCCTGAGGGCGTCGGGGTGCGCGACCTGCCACTCGATGAACTCCATGGCGGCCTCGGGGTGCCTGCTGTCCTTCGTGACGGCGAACGTCGAGCCGCCGTGCGTGCCGAGCGCCGGCTGGTCCGGGGTCCACTGCGGCAGCGGCGCGACACGCCACTGGCCCTTCTGCTCCGGATGCCCTTTCATCTGCGCGCCCGCGTCCCAGGCGCCGCTGAGCCGGGTCAGGACCTGGCCCTTGCCGATCTGCCCGTCGTAGAGGCGGGCGGTGGTGGAGTTGCAGTGGACGAGGTCCTCGTCGATGAGCCGCTGCCAGTACGCGGCGACCTTCCGGGTCGGGGCGTCCGCCATGGACACGTTCCAGGCACCCTGGGAGATGTCGAACCACTGCGCCCCGGCCTGCCAGCACCAGGCGGCCATCTGCGACATGCCGTCGGTGGGGAACACGGCGATCCTGCGGCCACCGCCCGTGCGGCGCACCGTGCGGGCCAGGTCGGCGAACTCGTCCCAGGTGGTGGGGACATCGAGGCCGAGCTGGTCGAACAGATCCTTGCGGTAGTGCAGCACCATGGGCTCGATGTCGAGCGGCACGCTGTACGTGCGCTTCCCGAAGGTCGTCTGGCCCAGCGACTGGGGCAGCAGTTTCGCCCGCAGGCCGGCACCGACCAGCGAGGTGATGTCACGGGCGACGCCGTCGATCGCGAAGCCCGGCAGCTGGGGGTACTCGATGGTGGCGACGTCGGGGGCGTTGCCCGCGCGTGCCGCGTTGCTCAGCTTCAGATACCCGCCCTGTGTGCCGGAGGGGATCTGCTCGAAGTCGACCTGGATGTCGTCGTGCGTCGTGTTGAACGCGTCCACCACCTGCTGGCTGCCGCGCAGGGCGGACCAGAACGTGATGGTGGTCGCGCCTTTCCTGCCGGACTCGCTGCTGCTCCCGGATCGGAGGGACGCGCTGTCGTTTCCGCTGCACGCGCTCAGTGCGCCCGTCAGCGGCAGCGCGGTGATCGCGGCGAGCACGGATCGACGGCTCTGTCGACCAGGCATGGGCGCCTCCCGCGGCTCGTGCGGATCCTGCTTGTTCGGGTCACGGGAATACTGAGCGACTGAATGAACCCGGTCAATAGACCAATCAGAGGAAAATAGAACGGTCAAACGCTCACTTCGCTACGGCAGTTGACTCGGGGGCCGCGGACGTGCGCGGCACCTGCGTCGAGCCGCGGACCTTCAGCGACGGCAGCAACTCCAGCCGCCGCACCGGCGCGCTCGCCCCCTCGGGGTCCCGCGGGTCGAGCCGGCGCAGCAGCAGTTCCGCCGCCGCACGACCGACGTCCGCCTTCGGCGGGGACACCGCCGTCAGCGGCGTACTGCCGAGCGCCGCGACCACGTCGTCGTACGCGATCACGGAGCAGTCCTCGGGAACCCGCACGCCGTTGTCGCGCAGCGACTGCACCAGCATCAAGGCGTCCACGTCGCCGTGCAGCACGGCGGCCGTCGCACCCAACTCGGCCAGTGCTGAAGGGAGTTCGACCGCTGCCTCCGTGGTGGCCGCCGCCCGGTCGGGCACCGCGCCGGGCGAACTGAGCGCCACGGCCCACTTGTCGACGTCCGGGTGGTCCGCGGCGATCTCGGTGAACGCGGCACGGATGGCGCGGGCCGTCGGACTGTCGTCGCGCGCGGCGAGCACGATCCGCCGATGGCCCAGTTCCGTGAGGTGGCCGACGGCGAGATGGATGCCGTACCAGTGGTCCGTGCAGACGGTGTCCACGGCGTGCAGTGCGCTGCCGCGCCGCGGCCTGCGTTCCATCACCACCACGGGCACGTCCAGGCGCGACAACCAGGCGTAGTCCGCCTCCTCCGTGGTGCGGCTGCGCCAGCGCGGCGCGATCAGCAGGCCTCGCGCCCCCTCGGCCAACGCCCGCTCCACGAGCGGCTGTTCGGCCCCCGGGGCGGCCGGTGCGATGTGCAGCGCGATACGGGTCCCGGCCTCCTCGAACACGGTCCGGGCCCCGTGCAACGCCTCGTACAGATACGCATGGCGCTCGGGCACCACGACCGCGACCGGACCGCCGTTCGCCGAGCGCGGCGTGGGGGCGGCCGGCCGCTCCGTCTCGGGCAGCACCGGGCGGGCCACACCATGGCCGCGGCGCAGCTTGCCCGCACGAGCCAGCTCCTCCACATCGCGCCGTACGGTCACCACCGACACCGCGAGCTCCGCCGCGAGATCGCTGACCCGGATCCCGCCGCGCGACTGCACCGCGGCGAGGATTCGCTGCCGCCTGAGATCGACCGGTTCGCGCATGCCGATGGCCCCCTCACAACCCGCTGTTCGATTGAGCGCTTCGCTGAACGTTTCGTCGGCAGCATAGCCAGAGGGTGCCGGGGTGCTGGTCGCCGGTGTTGACCGAAGGAGGGCGGCGCCCTGCGCTACCGGGGCGTCGACATCACCGTCGTCGGCGGGACGTCCCTCGGGGCAGCCCGGTCCACCTCCGAAGCGAGCTCTCGCACGGCGGCGTGCCCGGTGGCGGACGATCTACGGTGGCCCGAAGCGAACCCCATGCTCCAGCACGAGGACGCCACACCGACCCGCGACGATCTCCCGTGACGAGACCGAAGGAAGCGACGGTTCATGAGCACTCCACCGGCCACCGACCCGACCGCCACCTCGCCGTGGAGCCGACCGGCGGCCGCCGCAGGGCCCTGATCACCGGCGACTGCATCCACCACCCCGTCCAGCTCGCCCACCCCGCCGTCGGCGCCTGTGTCGACATCGCCCCGCGGCGGTCCGAGACCTCGTGCCGCACGCTGCTCGCCTCATTCGCCGACACGGACACCCTCCTCCTGGGCACCCACTTCGCACCCCCCACAGCCGGCCACGTCGTCTCGCACGGGCCCGCCCACCGACTCTCGCCCGTCCCCGCCGATCCCACTGACCCCGCGCCGGACACAGGCGGCGAGGCCCGGGAGGCCGCTCAGTGCCAGTAGTTGCTGACCGCGCGATGGCGGCGAACTCGATGGCGACCACGTGCCCCACGGCGATGAGCGCGTCAGGGTTGTGCGCGCACTCCGGGCGGGGCTCGGTGTTGTTGGGAACCGAGCACGCCCTCGACGCGAAGGATTCCGCCATGGAGGAACCCACCGGCCGGCCGAAACTCCGCCACCTGGCCATCGTGGCCCGCGACCCGGAGAAACTCGCCGAGTTCTACGCCTCGGTCTTCGCGATGGAACTCTTCCACCGTGATCCGGACGGCAGTTGCTTCCTCTCCGGCGGCCATCTGTCCCTCGCCCTGATCAAGCACCAGCTCGACGGCGAGACCCCGGCGGGAATGAACCACTTCGGCTTCCACGTCGAGGACACGGCAGCCACGTCCGAGACACTGGTTGCGGCGGGCACTCCGAAACCGGCGGAGCGCTTCACCGACCGGCCCTTCGCCGAGTACCGGGCCATGGATCCGTAGGGAGACTGGTTCGGCCTATCGGAACACGGCTTCGGCGGCCCGCGCCCGAAGCCCGCCCCCTCCGGAACCTGACCGCCTGCCCCCACCGCCCTCCACCGATCGCCCGCCAACACCATCGTGCGCCAGAAGCGCACCCTCTTCGCCTGACCACGAGGCCAACTGCCTGCACCAGCACACGTCCGATCCTCAAATACCCCGAGGGGGTATAGACTCCGGTCCCGACGGCGGCGGTCAACAGAGAAGGGCAGGCACCATGCATGCGATCGGGCACGCGCTCTCCCTTGCCGGGTCGATGACCTGGGAGATCACCTGGGCCTTGATCCTCGGCTTCGCCCTCTCCGCGGTCGTCCAGGCGGTGGTGCGCCGCGAGACGGTCGTACGGCTCCTCGGGGACGACCGGCCCCGTACGCTCACCCTGTCCGCGGGCCTCGGCGCGGCGTCCTCGTCCTGTTCCTACGCCGCTGTCGCCCTCGCCCGCTCGCTGTTCCGCAAGGGCGCCGACTTCACCGCGGCCATGGCTTTCGAGATCGCCTCCACCAACCTGGTGATCGAGCTGGGTGTGATCCTGGCCCTGCTGATGGGGTGGCAGTTCACCGCCGCGGAGTTCGTCGGCGGCCCGATCATGATCGTCGTGCTCGCCCTGCTGTTCCGGGTCCTGCTGCGCGAGCGGTTGCTGCGCCGGGCGCGGGAGCAGGCCGAGCGCGGACTGACGGGCTCCATGGAGGGGCACGCGGCGATGGACATGTCCGTGGGCGGTGAGGGCGGATTCGCCCGGCGTCTCTTCTCCCGGGACGGCCTGACGTCCGTGTCGCACATCTTCGTGATGGAATGGGCGGCGATCCTGCGTGACCTGGTGGCGGGGCTGCTGATCGCCGGGGCGATCGCGGCGTGGGTCCCGGACGACTTCTGGCGCACGTTCTTCCTGGCCGACCACCCGCTGGCGGCCAGGCTGATCGGGCCCCTGATCGGGCCGCTGGTGGCAATCGCCACCTTCGTCTGTTCCATCGGCAATGTGCCGCTTGCCGTGGTGCTGTGGAAGGGCGGCATCAGCTTCGGCGGCGTCATCGCCTTCATCTACGCCGACCTGCTGATCCTGCCGATCCTGAACATCTACCGGAAGTACTACGGCGCCCGGATGGCCGTCTTCCTGCTGGTCACGTTCTTCACGGCGATCGCGGTGGCCGGATATGTCGTGGAATTCGCCTTCGGCGGCCTCGGGCTCATCCCCGATCAGGCCGACGCCAGGATCCCCGAGGAAGGGATCACCTGGAACTACACCACCTGGCTCAACATCGCCTTCCTGCTGCTGGCCGCATCCCTGCTCATCCGCTTCCTGCGCACCGGCGGTCCGGCGATGCTCCGCATGATGGGCGGCGCGCCGGACCACGAGGAACACGACGACGGGCACGGGGACAGGCACGGAGAAGTGCACGGTGACAGGTGCGGAGACGGGCACGGTGACAGGCGCGGAGACGGGCACGGACATGGACACGAGGGCATGCGCGGCGGGCCCCGCGGATAGGTCGCCGGACGGCCATCCCCCCTCGTCGCAGGACTTTGCCCGGGGGCGGTTGTCGGCACACACCGGGCACCGCTTAGTCTTACAACTTGTAGGAGATGCCGGGAACGGCAATCCACCCCAGGTCAAGCCCCCGTCAGGCTCTGCGCCGGGACGGGCCGGCTGCGTAGCAGCGGGGGCATACGCCTGGCTGAGGAGTGGCGAGTATGAGTGAACACCGGCGCCGGACGTCGGGGAGGACCGGGCCGTCCGGCTCGGACGGCGTGCCGTACGGCGGCCGGGCCGAGGCGCGCAGAGCTGCCCGGGGGGACGGCGGACGACGACGTCGCCCGGCGGAAGCGGGCCGTGCGACGGACACAGGGCGTGCCGCGGCGGGTACTCGGCGTGCACAGGCCGGGAGTTCCGGCAGACGCCGCTTCATCGACTATCCGCGGGCGGACAAGCACGGCGTCCGGCGGTGGCTACCGTCGTGGAAGCTGGTGTCCGGCACGTTCCTGCTGTTCCTTGGCTGCGTGGTGGGCCTGTTCGGGTACGCCTACGCCACGACGACGATTCCCAGTGTGAACCCCAGCACACAGGCGCAGAGCAACACGTACTACTGGTCGGACGGCTCTGTCATGACGACACAGGGGTCGACCAACCGGCAGAACATCGACCTCGCCCAGGTCCCGAAGCTGGTGCAGTGGGACTTCCTCGCCGCCGAGAACGCCACCTTCTACACCGACCCCGGCATCGACACACAGGGCATGCTGCGCGCCGTGTACCACATGGCTTCCGGCGGCGAGGTGCAGTCCGGGTCCACCATCACCCAGCAGTTCGTGAAGAACACCTACCTGACCCAGGACCAGTCGGTCACCCGCAAGCTGAGGGAGATCATGATCTCCCTGAAGATCGGTGGCCAGCTGTCCAAGCAGCAGATCCTCCAGGGCTATCTCAACAGCTGCTACTACGGCCGTGACGCCTACGGCATCGAGGCCGCGGCGCGCACCTACTACCACGTGCACGCCTCCCAACTGACCGTCAGCCAGGGCGCCTTCATCGCCTCCACGGTCAACGAGCCGAGCCTGCTGATGCACGCCGACACCGACCCGCAGGCCAAGGCCCAGGCCACGGGGCGCTGGAAGTACGTGCTGGACCGCATGGCCAAGATCAACAAGATCACCGCCGCGCAGGAACAGCAGTACCTGGCCGCCGGGTTCCCGACGCCCAAGGCCTACTCCCCGTCGGCGGGCATGGCCGGGCAGACCGGCTATCTGGTGCAGACCGCCGAGAAGTACGTCGAAGCCCATACGTCCCTTACGGACCAGCAGTTGGGCAATGGCGGCTACCAGATCTACACCACCTTCAACAAGAAGAAGGTGAACGCGCTGTCGGCGTCCGTGGCGGCGATGGAGAACAAGCACCTCGACCCGAAACACCGCTCGGCCGACAAGGACGTCCAGGTCGGCGCGGCGTCCATCGATCCGTCCACCGGCGCGGTCGTGGCCCTGTACGGCGGCGACGGCTGGAACAAGGGCCACTGGACGAACAACGCCGACGCCACCGGTGTGCCGGTCGGCTCCACCTTCAAGCCCTTCGACCTGGCCGCCGCTCTCGACCACGGTGCCGTCCTCTCGCCGGGGCAGCCGGCCTCACCGATCACCCCGGACTCCAAGTTCAACGGTGACGACGGCATCACCATCAAGAACCAGCAGGGCCAGGAGATGCCGGACCCGGGCGACCCCTCGGGTCTCCTGCACCAGCGCAACGACGTGCCCACGAAGTGGGGTTACATCACACTGCGCAAGGCCATGGAACAGTCGGTCAACACCCCCTACGTCCAGCTCGGCGAGTACGTCGGCTACGACAACGTGGAGGGAGAGGCCATCAAGGCGGGTCTGCTGCGCAAGAGCCTTCAGTACGACACCCCCGGCTTCTACATCGGCACCTCCACCCCCTCGGCGATACGCATGGCCGACGCGTACGCCACCTTCGACGCCAGCGGCGTCCAGCACGAGCCGTACTCGGTGACCAAGGTCGTCGTAGGCGGCCGCCAGCTGCCAGGCTTCGCGGCACCCAAGGGCATCACCGCCATGCCCTCCTCGACCGCCGACACGGTCACCGACGTCCTGCAAGGTGTCGTGAAGAGCGGAACCGGCACCAACGCCCAGGCGCTGGGCCGCCCGGTGGCCGGCAAGACCGGTACGACCGACGACTACAAGTCCGCCTGGTTCATCGGCTACACCCCGCAAATGGTCACGGCGGTCAGCATGTTCAAGGAGGACCCGAAGAACTCCGGCCTCCAGTCGATGAAGGGCGTCGGCGGCTTCTCCAAGGTCTTCGGCGCCGACATGCCCACCGAGGTGTGGACCGGCTACATGACCGGCGCCCTCCAGGGACAACCCGTCCAGCAGTTCCCGCCCGCACCCACACTGGGCCAGGGCGCGAACGAGTTCGGCACCCCGACGGCCGCCCCCTCCCCGACCGCGACCAAGCCCTCGGCCAAGCCGACCAAGCCCACACCGGGCTCCTCCGACGGGGCCTGCCGCCACCACAAGAAGAACTGCGTCAGCCCGAGCCCGACGGACACCACCGGCACCACGACCGGCGGCACCGGCGGCCTGACCGGCGGCGCAGGCAACGGCGGCCTGCTCGGTGGCGCCACCGGCGGCACCACGAGTGGCAACACGGGCGGGACAACCGGCGGCACCAACGGCGGCACGTCGCCCACCCCCACCCGGCCCGGCCGGCATCCCTGACAGCCCTCGGACGGCACGAACTGCCCGCTCCGCACACCTGACACCGAGGCCCCGGCTCCCCCGAGCCGGGGCTTCGGCGTCCGTGGCCGGGCCCTCCGTCTGCACGACCGCGAGGACGCCCGTCACGACGTCGGCGGTGCGCGAGCCGGCGAGGTCTCCCGGTCCCCTGTCAGTCGCAGGCGGGGGCATTGCCGAGCACGTCGTCGACGTGGCAGATGAGGCTCACCGGCGTCTCCAGGAGCGGGAAGCCCGAGGCGTCGTCGTTGGTGCTCGGGGCGGAGCCGCTGTGGGCCGCCGCGGTGGTCGCGCCTCCGAAGGCCGCTGCGGCGGCAAGGACGACGGCAGCGAGAACAGTACGCACGCGCAATCACACTCCCTTTTGTCAGAAGGATCGATCGCCTCAGGAGATGACCGCCTCACAGCCCGCCGAACCGACCGTGGCCGAAGATCACTCACAGGGACGCACCACGACTTCGACACGCCCACGGTCCCCCACCACCTCGGCCTGCCCATGCCGTTCCCCGCCCTGATCGCGCCGGGCCCGTCCGTCGGCACCTTCGGCGAGCGCGTGCCCATCTCCAGTGCATCACCGAGGAGTTGGAGCGACCACGCGCCTCGGACGGCATCACCTCTCAGCCGCTCCGGCGGCGTCGGCCGCCGCTGGTGATCGATCGGCGGCGGTGGCGTGCGGCTGGGGCATCGCCGACAGGGGCACGCCCAGTGCCCCTGTCGAGGCACGCAGACAGTCCTCGCGGGCGGCCACGGCTGCGAGCGCGGCGGCCGGCCGGGAGATGAACGCGCAGGCCAGCCGGGGATCAGCCGGCCGGGCGAGCCCATTCGTGTCGTACACGAGCATTCGTGTCGTCCACGACCCCGCCACGCCGCGCGCTGACTGGCGGGCCCTCCGCATCACACTGATCCTGTTCATGGTCGGCAGGCAACGCGGTGCGAGGGAATTCCGTCTTGCGGGGTATCAGGCTGCGGTCGAAGCGCAGTCGCCGGCCCAGGACATGGGCGGCGGCCCGGCCGTGGATGGGGACCAGATGAGGGGCAGGACAGCAAGATGAACCGTGGTATCGGCTCCGCCGGGAAAACCGGCTTCCGCCGTCAGGGAGCCAGGGTTGTCGCCGTCGGCGCACTCGGCGCGGCCGCCGCCGTGCTGGCAGTGACACCGGCGTTCGCCAAGGGCGACGTCGTTCTGACCGCGTCGCCCGGCACGGCCCGGGCCGGGCACACCGTCCATGTCACCGGGCACGGCGCAAGCGACGCCGTGCGCTTCGCCAAGCTCTGTGCGCAGGAGCGCACGGGGACGCGCGGCGCGTGGCACACCGTCGCGTGCGGCCGGATCACGGAGATCGGGGGCAACGAAGCCAAGGTGGACGCGAAGATCAAGGTCACGCGCCGCGGCGTCGTGCAGTTCCGTGGCGTGCTCTACGGCGTCGACGGTCCGCGTGGCGGCCACCCCCACGCGGACATGAGCACGCCGGCCAGGACCGTCCACGTGCGCTGACACACTCACCGCACGCGCGTCCTCGGCCGAGTGACGCCAACGACGCCTCGGCCGGGGAACCCCGGTCGTCGTCGAGGCCTGACGCGCCGGTACGTCCCTCCTCGGCCTGCTGCGCTCCGGCACCCGCTCCCGCAGCGAATGCCTCACCCGCACCGGCGAGGGCGACATGTCAGGGGATGAACGTCACCTCCGGGAAGGCCGTGGACGGCCCGTCGAGCAGGTGCCCCCGGCGGTGCCGCAGATGCAGGTCGAAGAAGGCGAGCGGGTACGCCTGCTGGATCCGCAGCGCCCGAGCCGGATCGAGCGTGCCGATCCGGCCGCGCAGCTCCTCGTCGCTCATCCCGACCACCTTCGCCAGCTGCGGGATCAGTACCTGGTTGTCGCAGTACGACGAGTGGACGGCGCCGTCGGCCTGGACATTGAGCCGCCACCCCCGCAGATGCGACCAGAACTCCGCGGCACTCGGATCCTCGGCCCGGGTGAACACGGCCGTCATCATCATGAACGGCCGGTCCAGGTCCGTGGTGATCGTCGGTTCCATCGGGCCGTCGAAGCTCAGCCCGGCCCGGACGCGTCGGTCCTCGATCATGACGAGGGCGGTCGCCGTCCCGCCCTTCGACCAGCCGAACATGCCGATGCGGTGCAGGTCGAGGGCGCCGCACAGGCCGGCCGGCAGCGGCCGCTGCTCAGCGTCGGGGCTGCGCCCCGCGTCGAGGTCCTCGACACGGTCGAGGACGAACCGGATGTCCCGTGCGAAGTCCCCCGGCCCCAGGGCGTGTTGGGGGTCTCGCAGCGGGACGACGACCCGGCCGTCGGGGAACTCGCTGAACGCGTCGCCCGTATGGTCCACCGTGACCACGACGTACCCGTGGCTGGCGAGCTCCTGCACCACGACGGTGGCGTCGGACCGGTGGTCGTGGGCGCCGTGCGAGAACACGACGACGGGCAGCCGGCCGCCCGTTCGCCGCACCGGGGCGCCCTCGTGACCGGCCGTGAACGGTGCCGACACGGCGTCCGCGGCGAACCCCACGGACGTCAGGAGCTCCCGCAGCGGCTCGGCGGCCATCCAGGGTGCCCGCGGATACCGCCGGACATCCCGGGCGGGGTACCAGACACTGGCCATGAGCTCACGGTGTCGGCCCGGGCCGGCCGCGGGATCCGGGCGTGTGGCGTCCACGAGGTGCAGCGACACCGTGCCCACCGGGTACGGCCCCGTGGGCACGGGAAGGATGAGCCGCGCCGGGCCCGGAGCCGTCCGGGCGGCCCACGCGGGCCGCGCGACGCCGAGCGGCACAGCGGCGCCGGCCGCCAGTGCCGCTCCCATCAGACGGCGGCGTGTCAGACCGCCACGACTGTCCCTGTCCCTGTCCCTGTCCCTGCTCGTGTTCATGTTCGCTCTCACATTCATGTGCGTGTCCATGCGGGAACGCTGTCAGGCGGCACACGCGCACACATCCACCCGGCGAACGCATCACCGGTCACGCATGCCTCCGCAGACTTACGTCCGTGGGATGAGCGCCGGACCCGCACCGGCTCCGGCCCGGCCCCGCCAGGTGCGTCTCGGCGCCCTGCTGGCTAACCTTCACGCGTGACCATCGAGTTGACCCTGCTGCCCCGAGTCGCCTGTCGCGGACAGGAGATCACGGCGCCTCGGCTGCGCGGACTGCTGGCGTTGCTCGCCGAGGATCTGCGCACCGGGTGCAGCACGGGCCGGCTGGTGGAGGGGCTGTGGCCGGACGAAATGCCGGGGCGGCCGGGCAAGGCGGTGCAGGTGCTGGTGTCGCGGCTTCGGGCACAGCTGGGTGCCGGACTGATCGTGAGCACGCCGACGGGGTACCGGCTCGCGCTGGACGAGGCCCAGGTCGACAGCTCGGCGCTGCTGGCGCACGAGGGCGCGAGCGCCGAGCGGGCGCGGGCGGGAGATCACGAGGGCGCCCTGACGCGGGCCGAGGCGGGCCTGGCGCTGTGGGACGGCGGTCTGAGCGCCGCGGACGGCGAGGAAGAGCACGACCCCGTGACGGCGCTGCGTGCCGACCGGGTCCGGGCCTTTCGTTCACTGGTGCGGTCCCGGGCGCTCGCGCTGGCCCGGCTGGGGCGCACGGAGGAGGCCGCGGCACCGCTGGCCGAACTGGTCGGCGAACTGCCCCGCGACGAGGAGCTGTTGGCCGAGTTGCTGCGCTGCGAGGCGGCCACGGCGGGCCGGGCCGCGGCACTCACCCGGTACGACACCTATCGACGCGGGCTGCGCGACGAGCTGGGCACGGATCCCGGGCCCCGACTCAGGTCCGTGTACCAGGAGTTGCTGCACGCGGACGCACCACCCGTGCGCCACGGTGTGCCGCACGAGCCGAACCAGCTGCTGGGGCGGGACGCCGACGTCGCCGCCGTCGCCCGGTTGCTGCGCGACGCCCGGGTGGTCACCGTCACGGGCCCCGGCGGGCTGGGCAAGACGCGGCTCTCCCACGCGGTGAGCCGGGCGGCAGAGCAGCCGTTGGTGCACTTCGTCGCCCTGGCCGGGGTCACCGCCGACGAGGACGTGGTCGGCGAGGTGGCCTCGGCGGTCGGCGCCGGTGAGGGCCGGCAGTTCACCGGTGGGGACGAGGTGGGCGGCATCGTCGCCGCGCTGGGCCCCCGCCCCGCTCTGCTGGTGCTGGACAACTGCGAGCATGTGCTCGCCGGCGCGGCCGGTCTCGTACAGGCACTGGTGTCACGCTCGCAGGAGTTGCGGGTGCTGGCGACCAGCCGGGCGCCGCTGGGGCTGACCTCGGAGTCCGTGTACACGCTGCCGGAGCTGTCCCTGACCACGTCCTTCGAGCTCTTCGAGCAGCGCGCGCGAGCGGCCCGGCCCGGTGTGGAGCTGCCCGCCGACAAGGTGGCCGAGATCTGCCGTCACCTGGACGGGCTGCCGCTGGCCGTGGAACTCGCCGCGGCCCGGGTGAAAGTGCTCTCCGTTGCCGACATCTCGCGCCGGCTGCGGGACCGTTTCGCACTGCTGCGCGGCGGCGCCCGGGACGCGCCCGAGCGGCATCGCACGCTGCAAGCCGTGGTCGAGTGGAGCTGGAACCTGCTGGAGAACGACGGCCGGACGGCGCTGCGCGCGCTGTCGGTCTTCCCCGGGGGCTTCACCGTGGACGCGGCGGAGTATGTGCTCGGGGAGCCCGGGGGCGCGCTGGATCTGCTGGAGCAGCTGGCCGGGCAGTCCCTGATCAAGGTGGGTGACAGCCCTTCCGGGGCGCGCTTCCACATGCTGGAGACGCTGCGGGAGTTCAGCGCCGCCCGGCGGGCGGAGGCGGGCGAGGACGAGGCCGTGACCGGGCGATTCCTTTCCTGGGCCCGGGACTTCGGCCGGGCGCACCACGACGGGATGTACGGAGCCGACGCGGTGTCCTGCGTCGACCGCTTCCGTGCGGAGCAGGACAACCTGGTGCTGGCGCTGCGGCACGCCCTGGCCCGTTCCGACGGATCGGCCGTCGCCGCCGTCACCGCCGTGCTGGCCTCCTTGTGGTCCATCGGCAACAACTACTCCCGGTTCATCACCCTCGCCGCCGAGACGGGCGGGCCGCTGTCCCGCTTCCGTCCGGGGCCGGAGCACCCCGAGGACGTGGAGGTGGTCCGGAGCGCGGCGGTGGTGTGTACGGCCGGTCTCCTCATGGGCTACGGCCCGCACGCCGTACGGCAGTTGGCCGTCCTGCGCAGACTGCCACCCGGTCCGCCGGACAGTGTGCTGCGGGCACTGGCCGTCGTGCTGTGCGCCGTTCCGGACCTGCACCCGCCGCGGTACTCCCGGCTGCAGGAACTGTGCGACGCCGACGAGCCGATGCTGGCGGGCATCGCGTCGGGCGTCGCCAGCTATGTGTGGGAGTCCGAGCACGAGACGGAGCGTGCGCTTGAGTGCGCGCGCCGCATGCTCGTGGCGCTGGGGCCGTTCGGCAATCCGTTCATGCTGCTGCTCAGCCATGGGCGGATCAGTGAGCTGTGTCTCAAGACCGAGCGCGGCGCGGAGGCGTACGACCATCTGCGGGCCGCGGACGCGCTCGGCGCGGTCGGCGACTGGTCCGACTCGATCGGCGTCCGCTACGGGCTGGTGTCCGCCTGTCTGCAGCGCGGGGAGGTCGACGAGGCGGAGTACTGGCTGGGCCTCGCCGTGCGGGACCGCCGGCCGGAGTCCCCCCAGTCCTTCACCGCCGAACTGCAGGCGGCCAGAGCCGAGGTCGCACTGGCCCGGGGACTGAGCGAGGTCGGACTCGGCCTGTGGCGCAAGGCGGTGGAGGGATTGCGCGAATACAGCCTGCTGCATCCCGGTGATCCCTTCATGGATCAGTGGTGCCTCCAGATACAGGCGGCCGCGCTCGCCGCGCACGCGCAGCACGGCCGGCTGGAGCCTGTGGCCCGCCTGTTCGTCCGCCTGCGGGAACGGCTGCTCGCGCTGTTGTCCGATGCTCCCGGCACCGTGGACATGGTGGAACTGACGGTGTGCGGCACCGTTCTGCTGGCGCTCGGTCACGCCGGACTGGCCCGTGGTGACACGGCTGCGGCACGGCTGGTGGCACTGGCGGAGCGGATGCCGGTGATGCGCGACTACCCCACCCTGTCCTCGGAGCGGTCCCGGCAGGCGGCCGAGAACGCCGCCAGGGCGGCGTACACCGAGGCGAGGTCGGTGTACGCCGCCCTGGGGCGGGAGGAGTTGCGGGCCGCGGCGCTGCGCGAGCTCACTGCCGCGGCTCACGGTTGAACCGCGCCTTGGACCACAGGTAGCCCAGCAGGCTCAGCCCCAGGGACCAGGCGACGGCGCTCACCGCGTTCCTGGTGCCGACGTGGGTGCCCAGCAGTAGCCCGCGCAGGGTCTCGATGGCGGGCGAGAACGGCTGGTACTCGGCGAACCAGCGGAAGCCCTCCGGCATGGTGCCCACCGGCACGAACGCGCTGGACAGCAGCGGCAGCAGCGTCAGCGGCATACCGAGGTTGCTGGCCCCTTCGGCGTTGGGGCTCACCAGGCCGATGCCCACCGCGATCCAGGTCAGCGCGAGGCTCACCAGGGCCATCAGCCCGGCCGCCGCGAGCCAGTCCAGCGGCGTCGCGTGGGGCCGGAAGCCGATGGCCAGTGCGATACCCAGGATCAGCACCAGAGCCAGCAGCGTCTGGATCACGCTGCCGATCACATGGCCGACCAGCACCGAGGGGCGGGAGATCGCCATGGTGCGGAACCGGGCCATGATGCCCTCGGTCATGTCGGTGGCCACGGACACCGCGGTGCCGAGCGAGATCATGCCCACGGTCATGAGGAGAACGCCGGGGACGAGGTAGGCGACGTACTCGGCACGGTCCGCGTGACCTCCGGTGATGCCGGCGCTCATCGCGTTGCCGAAGACGTAGACGAACAGCAGCAGGAGCATGACCGGGGTCAGCAGGACGTTCAGGGTGAGCGAGGGATAGCGGCGGGCGTGCAGGAGGCTGCGGCGCAGCATGGTCAGGTTGTCGCGGAACGCGTAGCCGGCGGCGCTCATCGAACGATCTCCTTGGTAGCGGAACCGGTGGACCGGGTGGAGAGGGGGTTCCCGGTGAGTGCGAAGAACACGTCGTCCAGGTCCGGGGTGTGCACGGACAGTTCGTCGGCCTCGACGCCGGCGCTGTCGAGCCAGTCGAGGATGGCGCGCAGCTCGCGCTGGGTCCCGTCGCTGGGAATCTGGACGGAGAGGGCCGCGTCGTCCCGGGTGGTCTCGCGCAGTGCGGTGGCCGCCTGTTCGTAGACGACCGGGTCGGAGAAGCGGAGCCGTACGTGTCCGCCGGGGACGAGGCGCTTGAGTTCCTCGGCGGTGCCCTCGGCGACGAGCCTGCCGCCGTTCAACACCGCGATGCGGTCGGCGAGTTGGTCGGCCTCCTCCAGGTACTGGGTGGTGAGGAAGACGGTGGTGCCGCCGGAGACCAGTTCGCGGATGATCTGCCACATGGTGTGCCGGGAGCGGGGGTCGAGGCCGGTGGTCGGCTCGTCCAGGAAGATGATCCGGGGGTCGCCGACCAGGGTCATGGCGATGT
>NZ_JBVHMR010000031.1:0-82336 GCF_055558375.1 Streptomyces sp. NPDC025793
AACCGAAGAGACAGCCCTGCCCGCCGAACTCAGCGCATAGCCTCAAAGCGAGATCACCGAGTGGCCGTCGATACACCACTCCCGCGGACATGACCTGGTTCCCCGCTGCGCCCCGCTTGTTCTGGTGCGGTAGTGGTGCAGAACTCGGCCGATCAGGACGTAATCACCTTCCATGGCGCCGCGATGTCAGGTGAAGACTGCGTTCTAGCGTTCTGTTTTTTGAAGCTTGCTCACGGACGCTTTCGCCACCTCTTGGAGCAGGTTGGGGTAATAACCGTCATGTGCGAATACCGTGATGGTGAGTGATACCGTGCCCACTCGCACCATGCCAAGGGTCGCGCATTCGCTCAGCCTGCTGGAAATCATACCGATACGGGTAACGGTGGAATCATCGCCCATCACCGGCAGTGTCAGGGGGGCCAAGTTCATGCGCTGTGTTCCATCTGTGAGATGGGGGCATCCCTTGGCGGAACTACGAGTTTCGTTGATGACCCGCTGCGCATCGGCCGATGAGGCATGGCCGACCAACGAGACCCTGACGAGCATCGTTCCGGCGGTCGTGTTGGCAGTGAAGGCCCTACCCAGCTCGGAAGAGGGATGGTAGGAGTCAGCGGATGCGTTGGAAGCGTTCAGGAATTCTGTGCAGACCGGCCCTCCGGAGCTCGCTGTGAGCTTTCGGCTCATGATCCCGGTGCTGTTCCGGGCTGTGTCAGCTCGCAGTCCCGGAACATCTGCGGCGGTTATCGCGGCAGCTTTGAGTTGGTTCTCCATCATCGGCGTCTCACTCGCCACCGAAGGCGAAGCGGCACCTGTTGGTGAGCCGGTGAGGTTGGTACTCGACTGCGTCGACCGCCTTGCGGCAGTTGGCACAGGATTTTGGTGTCCCTGGGCCGTTCCGCTGCCACTACTGCACGCCGACACCAGGACAATGCCCAGCGAGAGAACCGCTCCGCACGCAACGCGTCTAGCCTTGAGATCCACAGCCCCAACCCCGGGTCATCAGTTCGATCAGCGCAGGGAGTGTAGCGGCCGTGACGACTCAGCCCAGGGCACAGGATGCTGGCCGGTGCCGAAGGCACGTCATGCCGCCGGACGTTGTTGCCCCTGACAGGTCAAGAGGCCGCGTCGTGACTCGGATCGCCGCCCCACTCGGGCCGGTCGGCCGGAGGCCGCTCACGATGCGTACCTGCTCAACCCGCCACTAGCCCCAGCTCCCATCCCGTATGCCGTCGACCCACACACCGTGGAGCGGGCGTGGTGCAGGGGCGTCAAGGTGGAGCGCGCCACTGTACGAACGACCTTGACGCCCCTGGACCGCGTCTGCTCGGCTCTGCCTGGGTCGACGGTGTACGGGATGGGAGCACCCCACGCACGCCACTACGGACCCATGGCTGGAAACGGCGCCTCGGGAACGCACCGCTGACCGACTCGGCCTGTGTGTACTGCGGGAACTGCGTCGAGGTGTGCCCGACCGGCGCCCTCGCGCCGCGTACCGAGTTCGACATGCGGGCGGCCGGCACCTGGGACGAGGCACGGCAGACCGAGACGTCCACGGTGCGCGCGTACTGCGGAGTGGGCTGCACCCTCACCCTCCATGTGCAGGACAATGAGATCGTGAAGGTCACCTCACCGCACGACAATCCGGTGACCCACGGCAATCTCTGCATCAAGGGCCGTTTCGGCTACCAGCACGTACAGAACCGGGGCTGATCAGGACATGGGACGAGTCACGGAACGACGCAAGGTGCTCCGCATCCGGGATGGGGCGGTCTCCACCCGGCCGGACACACTCGTCGCCGAGGAACCCCTGGAGATCCGGCTCAACGGAAAGCCCCTCGCGATCACCATGCGCACGCCGGGCGACGACTTCGCGCTGGCGGCGGGATTTCTGGTGAGCGAAGGTGTACTGGCTACTGCATACGATCTACAGAACATCGTCTACTGTGCGGGGGCGACTGCAGACGGTTCCAACACCTACAACGTCGTGGACGTGCGGACCGCCCCGGACGTGGCGCTGCCGGACTTCACCCTGGAACGGAACGTCTACACCTCCTCCTCGTGCGGCCTGTGCGGCAAGGCCAGCCTGGACGCCGTCCGCACGACCGCGCGTTTCCCGATCGCCGACACTCCCCCGGTCCGGGTCACCCCCGAGCTGCTGGCGAGCCTCCCCGACCGGCTGCGGGCGGCCCAGCGGGTGTTCGACCGGACCGGGGGCCTGCACGCAGCGGCCCTGTTCACCGAGGACGGCGAGCTGCTGGACATACGGGAGGACGTGGGCCGCCACAACGCCGTGGACAAGCTGGTCGGACGAGCACTCCAGAACGGCGAACTGCCCCTGTCACGGACGGTCCTGCTCGTGTCCGGGCGGGCCTCGTTCGAGCTGGCGCAGAAGGCGGTGATGGCGGGCATCCCGGTGCTGGCGGCCGTGTCGGCGCCGTCCTCGCTGGCGGTGGACCTGGCCGCCGAGACGGGGCTGACCCTGGTGGGTTTCCTGCGGGGCAGCTCGATGAACGTGTACGCGGGCGAGGACCGCATCGCCCTGCGAAAGGCGGCCGCCCAGGGCTGAGGCCGACTCCCCGCGGCACGGCGGCGGGGCCCCGCCGGCGGGGAGCGCCCCTGCGCCGCGGGACCCCGCCTCAGCCGCGACCCGACGCCGCCGCGGCCTCGGCGAACTCGGTGATCAGGGGTGACGTGCGGCCGGCCGCCCAGGCCAGCAGCACCTGATCCGGTTCGGCGTCGGTGACCGGTACGTAGCTGATGTCCGGGCGGGAGTACTGCTCGGCGATCGAGTGCGGGACGAGTGTGATGCCGCTGCCGGCGGCCACGCACTCGAACTTCTCCTCGACGGTGCGCACGGGTATGTCGCCCGGCCCGGGAAGCGCATAGCGCAGCCACGTCTCGCCGTCGAGGTCGGCCAGGGACAGTTCCGGCTTTCCGTCGAGGCGGTGTCCGGCCGGGAGCATCACCACACGGGACTCGGTGTACAGGAGCCGCAGTTCGAGGCCCTCCTCGCGCAGCGGAGCGCGCACGTAGGCGATGTCGAGGGTGCCGTCGAGGACGAGCCGTTCCTGGTCGTCCCATTCAATGCGGCGGGCGCTGGTCTCGACGTCCGGGTGCGCGGCGCGGAAGGCACGCAGGGCGTGGGTGACGACGATGCCGGCGCGGAAGCCGACGACGAACCGGCGGGGCTCGTCGGCGGCCCGGCGCACCCGGCGTCGGGCGCCGTCGGCCGCGGCCAGCAACTGATGTGCCTCCTCATCGAGTTGGCGACCCGCGTCGGTCAACGTCACGCCATGGCTGTCGCGCAGAAACAGCTCGACACCCAAGTCCTTTTCCAGCGCTCTGATCTGACGGCTCAGCACCGGTTGGGCGATGTGCAGCAGCTCGGCGGCGCGGCCGAAGTGGAGCAGTTCGGCGACCGCGACGAAATAGCGGACCTTGCGCAGGTCCAGGTCCATGACCACCCCTCTCGTCGGCACGCTCACATAACTGCGGTGATGCCTTCAGGGTATCGCCGCGGGCGGAAGAGGTCTTGGACGTACACCCTCGTACGACCGCAGGCTGGAAGCGTCCGATCGGGATGGAATATCGGCATCGAGAGGAATTTCCCATGGATCTGCAGGGACAGCGCGTGGTCGTCATCGGGGGCACGTCGGGCATCGGGCTCGCGGTCGCCGAGGGGGCGGCGCGGGAGGGCGCCGAAGTGGTGGTGGCCTCGCGCCGGCCGGAGAGTGTGGACGCGGCGCTGAAGCGGCTGCCCGAGGGGGCCGAGGGGAGGACGCTGGGCGCGATGGACGAGGACGCGGTGCGCGGCTTCTTCCAGCAGGTCGGCGCGTTCGATCATCTGGTGTACACAGCGGGTGAGGCGCTGCTGCTGGAGAGCCTGGCCGAGACGACGGTCGAGCGGGCCCGTCGGTTCATGGACACACGGCTGTGGGGCGCGTACACGGCGGTGAAGCACGCCGCCGCCTCGATCCGCCCGGGCGGTTCGGTGGTGCTGACGACGGGGACGGCGGGGCGCCGGCCGGTGCCCGGTTCGAGTGCCGCGTCGGCGCTGTGCGGGGCGATGGAGTCGCTGACCCGGTCGCTGGCCGTGGAGCTGGCACCGGTGCGGGTCAACGCCGTCTCGCCCGGGGTCGTGCGCACCGAACTGTGGCGGGAATTGCCGGAGGACGTCCGGGAGGGGCTGTTCCGGTCGTCCGCCGAGTCGCTGCCGGTGGGACGGGTCGGCGAGCCGGCGGATGTCGCGGAGTCGTATCTGTATCTGATGCGCGGTGGCTACAGCACCGGGTCGGTGGTGGTCGTGGACGGCGGCGGCACGCTGGTCTGAGGCGTCAGCCGACAGCCGACAGCCGTCGGTGGGCAGTTGACAGTAGACGGTAGACAGTCGTCGGTGGGCGGTCGACGGTACACAGCGGACAGCCGTCAGCCGGCGGCGAGTCGGACGCCGGCGGCGGTCACGACCGTCCCGAGGCGGGGGAAGTCGAGCCGGACGGATGCCTCGTGCTCGGCGGCGGTGAAGGCGGCCATGGCGTCCTCCACGAAGACGAGGCCGTAGCCGAGGTCCGCGGCGGCGCGGGCGGTGGACTCGACGCCGAGGTTGGTGGCGATGCCCGCGAACACCAGGGTGGTGACGCCTCGTTCACGCAGCCGCTCGTGCAGTCCGGTGCCCTGGAAGGCGCCGAGGGTGTGCTTGACCACCTCCAGGTCGCCGTCGCGGGCGAGCCCGGCCACCAGGTCGCTGCCGGGCGGCTGTTCGGCGACCGAGGGGCGTTCGACCCGGACGAGCACGACGGGCGCTCCGGCGCCGCGGAAGGTGTGCGCCAGCTCTTCGGCGGTGGCGAGCACATGGGTGCCGGTGCGGGGTTCCAGGGGCAGCGCGACGATGCGGTCCATCAGGTCGATGAGGATCAGGGCGGTGCGCTGCGGATCGAGCACGGGAGCTGCGGTCATGACGGAACGTTAGCCGCCGTCAGCCATCCGTGCCGGAAATCCGGATCAACAGGTCCGTGAACTGATCGCGTTCGGCGGCCGAGAGCGGGGCCAGCAGGTCGTCGTTGGCCGCGCGGGCAGCCTCCTCGCAGCGTTCGAGGAGACGGGCACCCTCGTCGGTGAGGGACACGGCGTTCTTGCGCCGGTCCCGGGGGTCGGGGGCACGGACGACGTGGCCCGCGGACTGGAGGTCGTTCAGGACGCCGACCAGGTCCTTGGGGTCGAGGCCGACGCTGCGGCCGAGGTCGGCCTGGGCGACGGGGGCAAGGTCGCGGACGGCGGAGAGGACCACGTGGTGCCACATCTTCATGCCCTCGGCCCCGAGTGCCTCGGCGACCAGGGCACGGCCCCGGGCGGCGGCCCGGCCGAGGAGCCAGCTGGGCAGGGAGCGGATCGCGGACAGGGGTGCTTCAGCCATGACGGAAGCCTATCCAAAATTCATTGGACTTCCCAATGAAGGTCGACTACCGTTGGTGCTCCCAACGATTTCGCGGGTGTTCCCGACAACTGATGAGCCGGGTCCGCCCGGCCCTGGAGGTGCTGATGCGTCGCGTTCGCTACGACCGTCCTGGCGGCCCCCTCTTCCTGGAAGAGGCACCGGTCCCCGAGCCTGGCCCCGGGGAGCTGCTGGTGCGCTGCGAGGCGGTCGGCGTCACGCTGCCGATCGTCCGCAAGGTCACCGAGGCCGCCGATCCCATCGCGCTGGGCGGTGAGATCGCCGGTGAGGTGGTGGCGGTCGGTGAGGGCGCGACCCGATTCCGGCCGGGCGAGCGGGTGACCGGGCTGTGCTTCGGCCACGGGTACGCCGACTTCGCCGTACTGCACGGGACCATGACCTCACCGGTACCGGACGGCGCGAGCGCCGTTGACGCGGTCGCGCTGGTGCGCAGCGGCCTGGTGGCGTTCGGGGCACTGGAGGCGGCGCGGCCGGTACCGGACGAGGCGGTCCTCGTCACCGCTGCGGCGAGCGGCGTCGGGCATCTCGCCGTGCAGCTGGCGCGGGCGCGGGGCACGGGACGGGTGGTGGGCGCGGTGTCCGATCCGGCGAAGGCGGACTTCGTGCGGGCGCTGGGCGCGGACGACTGTATCCAATATACGGACAACAGTTGGGGGGATCCGGTCGATTGCATACTGGATGCGGTCGGCGGTGATCTGCTCGCCCCGGCGCTCGCCGCCCTCGCCCCGCACGGCCGCCTGGTCGCCTACAGTTCGGGCGGCGGCACGATCCGGGCCTACGACCTGCTCGTCGGCGCCAAGTCCGTGATCGGCTTCCAGATGGCTCTGATCGCCCGCGGCCGGCCAGAGCTGTACGAGCAGTGGCGCAAGGAGTTGTGGCGGCTGTTCACCGAGGGCGCCGTGACGCCCGCCGTGCACGCCGAGTTCGCCCTGGAGGACGCGGCGAAGGCGCACGAGGCGATCGAGACGCGCGCCAACCTCGGCAAGGTCGTCCTGCGTCCGTGAGGACCCGGCGCACTCCTTGCGCTGCACGCTTCTTGTGGGGCGCCGGGGCCACAACTACCGTCATCGGTGCGCGTGTTGGACATCGGATGTCCGGTTGTCCGGATGTCCGATCGACGAAGGGCAGGTCGCACCATGCCGTCAGGCCTTGGCGCCCGTCTCAGATCCGTACTCGCCCTCGTATGCATGACGGCGACACTGCTCCTGGTGCCGCTCGCCTCTCCTCACCCAGCACAGGCCCAGCCGGTGGAAAAAACACCCCAGTTCGCTCAGCAGGTCCTGTTCAAGGCCTCCCAGGACCCCGGCTACGCCTGCTTCCGCATCCCGACGGTCGTCAAGGCCGTCGACGGCACACTGCTGGCGTTCGCCGAGGGACGGGTCCCCAACTGCGGGGACGCCACCGACATCGACATCGTGCTCAAGCGCTCCACCGACGGCGGCCGCACCTGGGGGCCGCTCCAGGTGGTCAACAAGGGCGGCGGCGACACCCACGGCAACCCGGCGCCGATCGTGGACCGCACCACCGGCCGCGTCTGGCTCGCGGAGACGTACAACACGGGCCGTACGGACAGCGCCAGCTGCTCGGTGCCGTGCGACCGTACCCCACACCTCCAGTACAGCGACGACAACGGCCTGACCTGGTCCGTACCACGCGACCTGAGCCCGGAGATCCTGCCCACCGCCTGGAACTCCTGGTACGCGACCGGGCCGGCGCACGGCATCCAGCTCACGCACGGCCGGTACGCCGGGCGGCTGGTCCTCGGGGTGAACGCCGAGTCCTGGGACGGCACCCGGATCACCGCCAACCACGCGGCGCTGATCATCAGCGACGACCACGGCGGCCACTGGCGGGTCGGCGCCCAGGAGACCTGGCCCATCGCAGAAGACGGCACCTTCCGGCAGAAACCCTCCGAACTCACCCTCGCCGAACTCGGCGACGGCTCCGTTCTGGTCAGCGGACGGGAGCAGGACGGCACCGACCTCGGCCACCGCACCCAGGCCGTCAGCCGCGACGGCGGTTCCCGCTTCACCGCCGCCTTCCACGACCTGCCGGACCTGTACGCACCGATGGTGCAGGGCTCGCTGCTGCGGCTCGGCGACCGCCTGCTGCTCGCCTGCCCCGCCGACCCCGACCGGCGCCGCACGATGATGATCCGCTCCTCCTACGATGGCGGCCGCACCTGGGACAGCGTGGACCGCGGCACGGTCGTCACCAGGGACTGGTCCGGCTACTCCGACCTGGTCCGCGCCACCGGGGACACGATCGGCCTGGTCTACGAGGGCGGTGCGGTGGACTCGCGCGACGAGATCCGCTTCGCCCGCTTCACCGAGAGCTGGCTCGCCCCGCGCCGCGGCCGCGATCCGGTGACCGCCGACCTGGCCCCGCACGCCCGCCCGGCCGCGGTGCTCGGCGGCGCGAAGGAGACGCGGGGGGGTGTCCGGCGGCGCGCTGGAGTTCAACGGCACCGACGCGGCCGTACGCCTGCCGTACAACAGCCGGCTGCCGCTCGGCACGAAGGACTTCACGGCGTCGCTGTGGTTCCGGTACACGGCCACCACCGGTGAGCAGCCATTGCTGTGGATGGGCGGGATCGGCACCACGCAGCCCCAGGTGTGGCTGCGCGGGGAGCCGGCGAACAACCGGATCCAGGGCTTGATCACCGTGCGGGACGGCGCGACGGCTCCGCAGTCTGCATACGTTCGCACGAATACTGCATACAACGACGGCCAGTGGCATCACGTGGTGCTCCGGCGGGGCGGCGGCCGGCTGATGTTGTCGGTCGACGGTATGCAGTCGTCCGTATCCGACATCCCGGGATCGGTCAGCCGTAACTCCCCCTTCGGCGTGCACATCGCTCAGCGCATGGACAGCCGCGCCTTCTTCACCGGCGCCATCGACGACGTGCACGTATGGGACCGAGCCCTCACCGACCGGGAGCTGTCGGACCCGAAGGCCCTGCGCTCAGCGAAGGACACGGTCCTGTGGCTGCCCCTGGACCACGTGGGCCGCTGACGCCCCCGGCACGGCGTCCAGAACCTCCTCCGGATCGCGGGCACGGCGCTTGGCGATGACCGCGCACACCATCAGCTGCATCTGGTGGAAGAGCATGAGCGGCAGCACGGCGAGGGAGGCGTGGGCGCCGAACAGGACGCCGGCCATGGGCAGCCCGGAGGCGAGGGACTTCTTCGACCCGGCGAACTGGATGGCGATCCGGTCCGCCCGGCCGAAGCCGAGTGCCTTGCCTCCGTACCAGGTCAGCAGCAGCATCACGGCCAGCAGGGCGGCCTCCACGACGACCAGGCCCCCGAGCCGCGCGGGGCTGACCTGGTGCCATATGCCCTGGGTCATGCCCTCGCTGAAGGCGGTGTAGACGACGAGCAGGATGGAGCCGCGGTCGACCAGGCCGAGGACCTTCTTGTGCCGCGTGATGAAGCCGCCGATCCAGCGGCGCAGCAGCTGTCCGGCAAGGAACGGCACCAGCAGCTGGAGCACGATCTTCATCAGGGAGTCGGCGGAGAACCCGCCGCCGCTGTTGCCGAGGAGCGCCGCCGCCAGCAGCGGGGTGATCAGTATGCCGGCGAGGGAGGAGAAGGAGCCCGCGCAGATCGCCGCGGGCACGTTGCCGCGGGCGATCGAGGTGAACGCGATGGACGACTGGATCGTGGACGGCACCAGCGTCAGGAACAGCAGGCCCTGGTAGAGCGGATGCGTCAGCAGCGTCGGCACCAGGGCCCGCGCGGCGAGCCCGAACACCGGGAAGAGCACGAACGTGCACAGCAGCACCGTGGTGTGCAGCCGCCAGTGGCGCAGCCCGTCCAGTGCCTCCCGGGTCGACAGCCGGGCGCCGTAGAGGAAGAAGAGGAAGGCGATCACGGTCGTCGACGCGCCCGAGGCGACGTCGGCGGCCGCCCCCCGGGCCGGGAGGAGCGCGGCGAGGCCCACGGTCCCCAGCAGCAGGACGATGTACGGGTCGATCGGCATCCAGCTCGGCCGGCGCAGGCGTGTCACGGTGCTCCGATGTGCTCTGTGTGTGCGGGTGGGAGGGGCTGAAGGTGTCGTCGGTCGGTACGGGTCGGCAGGTGTCGCCGATTGTTTCTCTTCTCGTCGGGGCCCGCAGGAGCCCCTTCCATCGTCCTCCGCGCCTCACCGATCGGGAATCTCGACCACCACTCTGACTGTCATCATGTTTTGTGATGACCGGCTAGGCTGGCACCGTGTACGAGCCGGCGCAGCTGCGCTCCTTCCTCGCCGTGGCCCAGACCCTGAGCTTCACGCAGGCCGCGCGCCGACTCGGGCTGCGCCAGTCCACGGTCAGCCAGCATGTCCGCCGTCTGGAGGACGCGACCGGCCGGCAGCTGTTCACTCGGGACACCCATGCGGTGGAGTTGACCGAGGACGGCGAGGCGATGCTGGGGTTCGCCCGGCGGATCCTCCAGGTGCACGAGCAGGCGACGGCGTTCTTCACCGGCACCAGGGTGCGCGGCCGACTGCGGTTCGGCGCCTCGGAGGATTTCGTGCTCACCCGGCTCCCGGAGATCCTGGAGGCCTTCCGCTACGACCATCCCGAGGTCGACCTCGAGCTGACCGTGGAGCTGTCCGGCACCCTGCACGAGCAGCTGGCCGCCGGAAAGCTGGACCTGGTGCTCGCCAAGCGCCGCCCCGAGGATCCCCGTGGCGAGCTGGTGTGGCGCGACGACCTGGTATGGATCGGCGCCGAGCGGCTGCGCCTGGACGCCGACCGGCCCGTCCCACTGATCGTGTATCCCCCGCCCGGCATCACCCGGGCCCGTGCGCTTCAGGCTCTGGAGCGCGAGGGCCGGGCGTGGCGGATCGTGTGCACCAGCGGTAGCCTCAACGGCCTCATCGCGGCCGCCCGCGCCGGCCTCGGCGTGATGGCCCACTCCCGGCGTCTGATCCCGCCCGGCCTGTTCCGCCTGCCGGACCGTGCCGGACTGCCCGGCCTCGGCAAGGTCGACTTCGTCCTCGTCCACGGCCGCCGCCACGGCGCGGCGGAGGACGCCGCGAACGCTCTGGCCGCGGCCGTCCTGGCGGGCGGCGAGCGGCTGGGGCGACGCGGCGACTGACCGGAGCGGCACGCTGTATGTCGCGTGCAGGACGGTGTGGGCGGTAATCGGCCCGTACAGATTCGGTGGAGATTACGGCACCGAAACTTACTGACCCGTCAGTATCGTGTCCGGCCCTTCCCCATGTGAGGGCATTTTCCGGTCACCTCCCAGGAAAAACGTGAGGTTTGCACGGTTAACTACCCCCTCCCGCCCGGTGACGCCGTGGGGTAGCTTTCACCGCGCTGTGCCGAGCATCACGGGCGTGACCAAGCAGCGAGGATCGGGGAGCGAGGTTTTGCGCGAGTTCACCAACCCGCCGTTGGCGTCGGCGCCGCCGGTGGGCGGCCTGGCCGACGTCGTCTTCGAGCATGCCCAGAGCGACCCGACCCATGTCGCCCTCGGCCGCAAGGATCCGGACGGGCAGTGGCGCGACGTGACCGCCGCCGAGTTCCGTGACGAGGTCATGGCCCTCGCCAAGGGCCTGCTCGCGCGCGGTATCCGCTTCGGCGACCGCGTCGCGATCATGTCCCGTACCCGCTACGAGTGGACCCTGTTCGACTTCGCGCTGTGGTCGGTCGGCGCCCAGGTGGTGCCCGTCTACCCCACCTCCTCGGCCGAGCAGTGCTTCTGGATGCTCTACGACGCCGAGGTGACCGCGGCGATCGTGGAGCACGAGGACCACGCGATGACCATCGCCACCGTCATCGACCGCCTCCCGCAGCTGCGCCAGCTGTGGCAGCTGGACGCGGGCTGTGTGCAGGAGCTGTACGACGCCGGCGCGCACCTGGACGACGACACGGTGCACCGGCACCGGCAGGCCATCACGCCGGACTCGATCGCCACGATCATCTACACCTCCGGCACCACGGGCCGCCCGAAGGGCTGTGTGCTCTCGCACGGCAACTTCATGTTCGAGGCGGACACGATGATCCAGCGGTGGCAGCCGGTGTTCCACACCAAGAGGGACGACCAGGCCTCCACACTGCTGTTCCTGCCGCTCGCGCACGTCTTCGGGCGGATGGTCGAGGTCGCCGCGATCCGCGGCAAGGTCCGCTTCGGGCACCAGCCGCAGCTGCACGCCGCCGCCCTGCTGCCCGATCTGGCCGCGTTCAGGCCGACGTTCATCCTGGCGGTGCCGTACATCTTCGAGAAGGTGTTCAACTCCGCGCGCCGCAAGGCGGAGAAGGAGGGAAGGTCGGGGCCGTTCGAGAAGGCGGTCGACATCGCGGTGAAGTACGCGGAGGCCGTGGAGGCCAAGGCGTGGGGCACCGGGCCCGGCCCGTCGGCGGGACTGCGCATGCAGCACCAGCTCTTCGACAAGCTCGTCTACGGCAAGGTCCGCGCGGCGATGGGCGGCCGGATCCGCAACGCGATGTCCGGTGGTTCGGGGATGGACCGGCGCCTGGGGCTGTTCTTCGCGGGCGCGGGCGTGCAGATCTACGAGGGCTACGGCCTGACGGAGTCGACGGCCGCGGCGACCGCCAACCCGCCCGAGCGTACCCGTTACGGCACGGTCGGCCAGGCCATCCCCGGGATGACCGTGCACATCGCCGACGACGGGGAGATCTGGCTGCACGGCGCCAACGTCTTCCAGGGCTACCTCAACAACCCCAAGGCCACCGACCAGACCCTGCACGAGGGCTGGCTGGCCACCGGCGACCTCGGCTCGCTGGACGAGGACGGCTATCTGACCATCACCGGCCGCAAGAAGGAGATCCTGGTGACCTCCGGCGGCAAGAGCGTCTCGCCCGGGGTGCTGGAGGAGCGGGTCCGCGAACATCCGCTGGTGAACCAGTGCATCGTGGTCGGCAACGACCGGCCGTACATCGCCGCCCTGGTCACCCTCGACCAGGAGGCCGTCGAGCACTGGCTGCAGATGCGCGGCAAGCCGAAGCTGACCCCGGTGCAGCTGGTGCGCGACGCCGACCTGGAGACGGAGGTGCGGCGGGCGGTGGTGGCCGCCAACACTCTCGTCTCCCAGGCCGAGTCGATCCGCACCTTCCGCATACTGGCGCAGCCGTTCACCGAGGAACACGGCCTGCTCACGCCGTCGTTGAAGCTGAAGCGGAAGGCGATCGAGAAGGTCTACGACAACGAGGTCGAGGCCCTCTACCGGACCTGACGTAGCGTCACACACTCACCTTCGAGTGATGACACTGCGTCAGTTCCCGCCGTGTCACTTGATCGTCACTCGGAAGATCTTGTCGGAGCCGTCGGGGGCGTTGCCGTTGTTGTCGCAGTTGGTGGTGGACAGCCACAGCTCGTCGGCGCCGGGCACCTTGGTGACCGTGCGCAGCCGGCCGTAGGAGCCGACGTAGTACGCGGTAGGGGTGCCGACGTTCTCGGTGTCGCCGTTGATGGGGATGCGCCACAGGCGTTCGCCGCGCAGGGAGGCCATGTAGATGACGTTGCGGACGACGGCGATGCCGCTGGGCGAGGCCTCGGAGACGTTCCAGGTGGCCTTGGGGTTGGTCATGCCGGGGACGCTGCAGGTGCCTTCGCAGGTGGGCCAGCCGTAGTTCGCGCCGGGCTTGATGAGGTTGAGTTCGTCCTTGGAGCTGTTGCCGAACTCGGCCTCCCACAGGCGGCCGTTGCGATCGAAGGCGAGGCCCTGCGGGTTGCGGTGGCCGTAGCTGTAGACGTAGTTGCCGAACGGGTTGCCGGGGGCCGGCTTGCCGTCGGTGGTCATGCGCAGGATCTTGCCGTTGAGGGAGTTCTTGTCCTGGGCGAGATCGGGCTGCTGGGCCTCGCCGGTGGAGGCGTAGAGGTAGCCGTCGGGGCCGAAGACGAGGCGGCCGCCGTTGTGGTAGCGGTTCTTCTTGATGCCCTGGAGCAGGATCTTGTAGCCGGTGAGGGTGGTGCCGTCGTAGGTCATGCGGACGACCCGGTTGCCCTCGGCGGCGGTGTGCATGAAGTAGACGTAGTGGTTCGTGGCCCACTTGGGGTCGACGGCGACGCCGAGCAGGCCGCCCTCGCCGTTGGTGGTCACCGCGTTCGGGACGGTGCCGACCTGGGTCCTCGTGCCGTCCTTGGTGACCTTCCAGACCCGGAAGTCGTCCCGCTCGGTGACGAGGGCGGTCTTGCCGTCGGGCATCCAGTAGGTGCCCCAGGGGATGGTCCAGCCGGTGGAGAGGGTGGCGATGGACGACGGGACGCCGCCGTCGGTGGCGCAGGCCTTGGTGGTGAAGGAGACCGTGTTGCTCGGCGGTGAGACGTTGCCGGCGGCGTCGCGGGCGACGACGTCGAGGGTGTAGGGGCTGTTGCAGGCGAGCCCGGTGAGGGTGGTGGAGGTGCCGGTGGTGACGGTCTGGTAGACGGTCGAGCCGCTGCGGATGTCGTAGGCGGTGATGCCGCGGTCGTCGGTCGAGGCGCCCCAGGTGAGGTCGACGGTATTCGATGTGATGTCGACTGTATGCAATGTACCGGGTGCGGTCGGCGGTGTGGTGTCGGAGCTGGGCTTCGTCGTGCAGTCGACGACCGGGCTGGCGGGCGAGGTGTTGCCGGCCGCGTCCCGGGCGATGACCGTGAGGTCGTAGGTGGTGTTCGGGGTGAGCCCGGTGAGCGTGCGCGTCGTGGTGGTGCCC
This sequence comes from Streptomyces sp. NPDC025793, assembly GCF_055558375.1. Taxonomy (NCBI): domain Bacteria; kingdom Bacillati; phylum Actinomycetota; class Actinomycetes; order Kitasatosporales; family Streptomycetaceae; genus Streptomyces; species Streptomyces sp. NPDC025793. Next base: position 14,103 of record NZ_JBVHMR010000031.1, read on the forward strand.
GGTGCTTCGCCGATCTTGTTGCCGTGCTCGTAGAGGTCGTACGCCGCGACGCCTGTGTCGTCCGACGACGCGCCCCAGGACAGGGTGAGCCGGTCCTCGCCGATGTCCGAGCAGGAGGGCTGCCCGGGGCGGGTGGGGGGCTGGGTGTCGGTGGCGGCCGCGAGGCTCAGGCGGTCGAGGTTGGGGCCGCCGTTGTCGGTGGTGGCGGTCGCGCGGATCGTGTTGGTGCCCCCCTTCAGCTGGACGTTCACGGTCCTGGTCGCCCAGGTGTTCCAGTCGGTGGTGGCCGGGAAGGAGACGGCGGGTGCCGCGACGGTGCCGTTGACGGAGAGGTCCATCGGCCGGTCGGTGGTGGTGCCGTTGGCGTACCGCAGGGTGAGTGAGGCGGGGCCGGCGGTGGCCGCGGAGACGGTGAACTCCACGGAGGAGCCCCTGACGTTGGTGTAGTCGACGAAGCCGGTTCCGGTGTAGCCGGTGTGGTTGGTGGTGACGGTGCCCTGGGAGATCAGGGCGTCCTCGGCCTGGTAGTCGGTGGCGGCGAGGGCGGTGCCCTGGCTCAGTGCGGCCAGGGGCAGCGCGAGTACCGCGGCCAGGCCGTAGGGAACAACTCTCCTGATGGTCATGGCTGTTGGTCCCCTGTCTCCTTCAGCCCGTGTACCGGGTGAAGATCTTGAGGTAGTCGTACGGCTGTTGCGTCACTCCGCTGCACGCGTCACCGTCGGTGCCCGAGCCGCAGGGGCGGTCGCGGTTGACGGACCAGTAGGTCAGGCGGGCGATGTGGTGCTGTTGGGCGTAGGCGAGCATGGTGCGGAAGTCGGCGGTGCGGACGAGCTCGCCGGGGTCGTCGGTCTTCCCGTTCATGGACGACAGGCCGATGTGGGCGAAGGCGGTGGCGTCGCTGTAGCCGTAGGCGGCCTTGACGCGGGCCTTGAGGCCGTCCATGGCCCGAGTGGTGAGGGTGCCCATGGTCGTGGTGCCGCCGCCGAAGTCGAACGGCATGATGCACCAGACGTCGTTCTGCAGCCCGGACCTGGCAGCCCGCTGGATCATGTCGACGCCGGTGGCGTCGGGTCCGGTCGTGGTGGTGCCGAAGGTGATGACGGTCTTCAGGCCGGGGTTGTTCGCCTTCACCGTCTTCAGGGCGTCGATGACGCGCTGGCGTACGGTGGCGTTCGTCCACTCGGTGTTCTCGATGTCGATGTCGATCGCGTGCAGACGGTATGCAGTGATCAGTTTTTGGTATGCAGTCGCCAGCGCCCCGGCGCTCGCGCACTTCTCGCCCAGCTTCGCGCCGCTCCAGCCGCCGATGGAGACGATGACATCGCCGCCTGCGGACCGTATACGGTCGACGGTCGACTGATCACTGCCACCGGTCAACGGTCGACTGCCGTCCCACTTCGGGTTGCAGGTGCCGTCGGACAGGACGAACGCGAGCGTGAACCACTTCACACCGGTCGCCGACATCACCTTCGTCGGGTCGGGCGGATTCCCCCAGCCCAGGTACTCGTAGGGGGCGACCGCCATGCCGGGAGCGGCAGCGGTTGCGGTGGCAGCCGCCGGCCGGGCCGAGCCCGTGGGCCGTACCCGGATCAGGCGGGTCTCCCCCGGTCGCAGGGTCGCGCTGTAGGAGCCGGCGATCGTGCCGCGCTGGGCGCCGGACCACAGGTCGGTGACGTCGCCGGAGCCGGTGAAGCCGATCCGGGACCAGTCGACGGACACGGTGGCGGAGCCGGCGGTCGCGGTGTTGAACAGGGCGACCGCGTAGGAGCCGTCGCTCTCGCGTTTGCTCCAGACCTGCTGGGATCCGTTGTCGACCACGCGTTTCGCGGCGACGCCGTCCTGGTCGACGCCGATCAGCCGGTCGTTGGTGAGCATGGCCCTGTCGTCCGGGTCGAGGTGGGTGAGGTCGGTGCCGAGCAGCAGCGGGGCCGCCGCCATCGCCCACAGGGTGAACTGGGAGCGGCGCTGGTCGGCGGTGAGTCCGGCCCGGTCGCCGTTGCCGATCTCCAGGGAGTCGAGGTCGTTCCAGCCGCCGGGGCCGGCGTAGGGCTGCCAGGCGGCGGCCGAGTCGAAGCGGCGCGCGACATGGGTCCAGTCGGTGAGGGGGTAGCCGCTGCCGTTCGGGCCCGGGCCGCAGTAGCACTCGACGTCGCCCTGGGTGCGCCAGCTGTTGGCGAGGCTGCTCCAGGTGCCGGCGTGGTCGAGGGGGAGGTTGTTGGACAGGGCGAGGGTGAGGGGGCGGCCGGTGGCGCGCAGGGCCTTGTCCCAGGCCTGGACGTCGGGGATGTCCTGGCTGCCCACGCCGTCGATCTTCAGGTAGTCGACGCCCCACGAGGCGAACTGCCGGGCCCAGGAGTTCACGAACTCCTGGGCGCCCGGCTTGGTGTAGTCGAGGGCGTACATGTTCTTGCAGTTGTAGTTCTTCTCCGTCGTCGAGGTGTCCGCGATGTCCTTGGCGTGGTAGGGCGTGCCTTCGACGGGGGTGTTCTTGAGGACGGCGTTCTTGGCGATGCCGGGGGTGACGTAGAAGCCGAACTTCAGGCCCTTGGCGTGTATGTGGTCGGCGACGGCCTTGATGCCGTGCGGGAATCTGGCGGGGTCGGGGCTCCAGCGGCCGTAGCCGTCGACGGTGAAGCCGTTGCTGTCGCACTTCTGCCAGAAGTCGTCGAGGTTGACCTGGACGAAGCCGTGCCGGGCGAGGCCCGAGGAGGCCAGCGCGTCGGCCTGTGCCTCGATCGTGGCCTCGGTGGGCTGACGGCGTACGAAGCTCCAGCTGCTCCAGCCCATGGCGGGCCGGACGGACTGGCCGTTGTCGGAGGCGGCCGCGGGGTGGGCGCCTCCTGTGAGCGGTACGGCGGCGGCGATGAGCAGTCCGGCCGCCACCGTTGTGGGTGTTCGGAAGCGTGTCATGGATGTCGTTCCCTGTTCACGGCGGGGGTGGCGTAGGAGGTGCCGATCCAGGCCTCGTCGATCCGCAGCTGCCGGTAGTGGGTGGTGTCGGTGGCGGCGGCCCAGGTGGAGTCGACCTCGAGGCGGACGTAGCGGGCGGTGCCGGCGGGCAGGTCGATGGTCTGCACGCCGCGGGCGCTGGGGAGTTGGCCGGTGGTGACGGCGCTGCCCCAGTGGGTGCCGTCGCTGCTCAGGTACACCTTGTACGCCTTGATGCGCGCGGACTGTTCGGTGGCGGAGCGGGCGTAGGCGACGGAGTCCTCGCGCTGGTTGAGCCCGAGGTAGCGGACCTTTTGGGCCGTGCCGAGGTCGAAGGTGAGGGTGACGGGCAGGGTCTTGCCGTTGTCCCAGTAGGTGAGGTAGGAGCCGTCGCCGGCGGCGGAGGCGGGGTGGCCGCTCGCGGAGGCGCTCGCGGTCACGGTGGTGCCGGTCGCGATGCCCTGGCGGCCCGCGGTGATCACCTTGAAGACGGTGTCGTACGGGTCCCAGCCGCCGAGGCCGGTGAGGGTGAGGGTGCCGCCGGACTGCGACCATGCGACGGCTTTGCCGGTGCGGAGGTTGGTGACCGAGGCGATGCGGTAGCCGTTGTCGCGGATGCGCAGGGTGGAGGTGCTCGGCGGGGTCAGGACGTGGATGTACTGGCGGTTCGGGTCGTCCTTGGCGATGGTGGTGACGCCGTGGGCGCCGTCGTTCCAGTTGCCGGGTGCGAGGCCGCCGTACATGTAGCCGCCGCCCTCGGTGCCGTGCAGGGACTCCCAGATCGGGTCGAGGTAGGAGTTCGCGAAGGTGTTGAAGGCGGCCTGGTTCGCCGGGAATCTGCCGTTGACCTGGGCGGTCTCGGCCATGAGCGCCTTGACGGAGGATCCGGCGTTGGAGATGAGGCGGCCGAGGGTGAGTCCGCGGTCGACGGTGGGGTCGGTGCCGTCGTACCACCAGGCGCCGGTGGACGGCAGTTTGAAGTCGGCTTCCGTGAGGCGGGGTTGGGCGGTGTATACAGCCTGCGGGTAGTCGTATGCAGGCGTCATGCCCGTCTTCTGCTCATTGCTGATCATGTCCATGATCGGCGTGTCTTCGTTGTTGTTGCTGAGGGTGTAGTTGGGGCGCTTCTGGTAGATCTGCGCGTAGAGGTCGTGGCTCAGCCAGTAGTCGTTGTCGTTGTCGATCCAGAAGCCGCCGAGGTCCGGGTAGCGGTCCATGACCTCGAAGAAGTTGTCGTACGAGAATTCACCGAAGCCGTCGCGGGTGGTCAGGTCGACCTGCTTGCCCTTGTAGGCGGAGTAGGCGGCGGAGTCGAGCCATTCGTGGCCGCCGTCGCCGTGCCACTGCGGGTCGTCGGTCATGTAGAGGATGACCTTCATGCCCTTGGCTTTGGCTGCCGTGATGAGTTCGCCGAGGAAGTCCCGCTTGGTGGAGCAGGAGCCGGGGATCTTCGAGGGCCAGGGGCGGGCGTAGCCGAGTCGGCTGTGGAAGGTCGCCAGTACGAGGTATTGCGTATGCAGTTTTCTGGCTTCGTTCACCCAGTAGTCCGGCGTCCAGCCGCCGGCGATGACGTCCTTCTCCCAGGCGGCGCAGTCGGTGTGGGCGGGGGCGGTGCGCAGACCCCAGTGCAGGAAGAGGCCGCCGACGGAGGCGCGCAGGAAGGCCTGGCGGGGGTTGTCCAGGTCCGTCGGGCGGGCGGGTGTGCCGCAGTCCTCGCTCGATCCGGTCGCCGAGACGCGCAGGGCGGCGCCGGTGGTGGAGTGGCTGTCGGTCAGGCAGTAGCCCGTGACGTTCTGGAAGCCGATGTCGTGCGGGGACCCGCTGCCCTTCTGGGCGGTGAAGCGGGTCAGCCGGACACCGCTCGCCGCGTTCGCGATGACGGCGGGACGGCCGTCGTCGGCGGTATACCGCACACTGCTGTCGATGAACTGTATACCGTCGACATTGTGCAGGTACCAGCCGTACGCCGGCCGGGTCCCGATGCTCTTCGGGTTGTAGTCGCCCGGATCGTTGCCCGGCACGCCCGTCGACATGGTGCCGTTGCCGCCGGGGACCGTGATGTTGACGTTGGTGAAGGTGACCCCGCTGATCCTGTGGCCGTTCTCGCCCCACAGGGTCGGGCTGAAGGAGGGGCTGTTGCCGGTCGCCGTGATGTCGTCGTACGTGACATCGCTGATCGATCCGACACCGGGGCTGCCACCGCACCGCTTTCGTGTGCCGATCTTCTCCATGATCGGGGAGTGGACGTCGGTCATCGTGATGTCGCGGTAGTGGACGTCGGAGATCTTCGCGCCGTCCATGGAGACCATGCCGAGGCCGGACTTGTCGGCGCCTTCGATGCGGATCTTCTCGAACTGGTAGTCCGAGAAGTCGCCGCAGGTCTCCGAGCCGAACATCAGGGCGTTGCAGCAGCGCGCCGAGAGCACCGAATCGCTCACCCGGACATGGCCGTTGGGGAGCTTGGCGCCGAGGGCGTAGTCGCTCTTGAAGACCAGGGCGTCGTCGTTGGCGGAGATGTGCGCGCCGGTGATGGTGACATTCGTGGTGGAGATGACGTTCCAGCCGTCGCGGTCGCTCGCGGTGTCGATGGTCAGCCGGTCGGAGACGACGTTCGTGCAGCCGTTGACCAGGGCGGCGAAGTGGCCGCCGCGACGCAGGGTGAGGCCGTCGCCGAGGCGCAGCCCGTCGCAGCGGGTCAGGGACAGGATCTTGTCGGCCTGGCCGGACCTGGGGTTGCCGGTGATCAGGTGGCCCGCGCCGTCGATGACGCCGTCGCCGGTGAAGCCGATGTCGGTGAGCTTGTCGCCGTAGATCATCGCGTCGTGGAAATGGCTGTGCCCGAAGTCCTGGTACGTGTCGTTCGGGTTGGGCTCGGGCGCGTCGTAGGTGCCCGCCGAGGAGCCCTGGAGGGTGGCGCCCCGGTCGAGCTGGAGCGTCACATGGCTCTTCATGTGGATGGTGTTCCCGGACTGGTAGGTGCCGGCCGGGAAGCGGACGGTGCCGCCGCCGGCCGCGGCCGCGGCCGCGATGGCCTTGTCGACGGCGGGGGTGTCGTTGGCGTGGCCGTCGCCCTTGGCGCCGTACGCGCGTACGTCGTACACGGCGGCGGGGCGGGCGGCGGGCCGCGGGGCCGCGAGGGCGGCCGGGTGGGTCAGGCCGAGGACCACGGCGAGGGCGGCGAGAAGGATCGCCGCCGCCCTTCTCGCGTGGCCGGGGCCGGCGGTATGGGGTGTCAACGGACCGCTCCTCTACAAGAGTTGGTAGCCGCGGAGGTTCGTGAGCAGGAGGTAGGTGTTCTCCAGAGAGCCCGAGGTGTCGCCGAGGGAGCGGTAGATGCCCCACTTGGGGCGCACGCGGTCGGCAAGGAATGTGTCGACGCCGGACCTGGTCTTGTCGATGACCGTCGTGGAGCCGTTCTTGAGGATCCAGCGGACGGAGCCGGCGCTGCCGTTGCCGACCGTGATCTGGAAGTCGACGTCGGTCCACGTGTCGTGCAGCGGGTCGAGTCCGGTGCTGCCGACGAGGATGTCGTCGGTGGCGAGCCGGAGTTCGATGGTCTGTTTCCCGTTCTGGCGGCGCAGCGACTGCACGACGATCGGCGAGGTGCCGCTGCCGGGCTGCTTCATCTGCATGATGTGCGTGAAGGTGGTGGTCGCCTTGAGCGTGCCGGGGATGTACATCGAGTACGTGATCCGCCAGGTCTGCCCCTCGGTCCACTTCAGATAGCTGTCCGCGCCGGTGCGCAGGCCGGTGACCTCCTGGCGCTGGCGGTCGGTGGAGGTGTCGCGGTCGACGGTGTGCATGTTGAAGCGCCAGTTGTCGCCGGTGGCGAAGATGTGCGGGTGGCCGGCCGGGTGGGAGTGGGCCCGGTCGTCCTCGACGGTCTCGAAGGCGCCGAGTCCGCCGGTACGCGCCGACGGCGACCACTTCAGCTGCCAGGAGGCGGCGTGGGCCGCGGTGGCGGGCAGGCCGGGCGGAAGTCCGGTCGCGGCCGCCACGGCGCCGCCGAGCGCGGCCCCCAGCACCCCCCTTCTGGACGTGCTCATGACATTCCACCGTCCTCACGCAGTTGCTCGTTCATGATCAGGAAGGCGCCGAGCCCATGGAAGTCGTTGACGGCCCGGGAGCGGGCGGCGTAGTACGCGTACGTGCCGACGTTGGTACCGATGGAGATGTCCGACAGTTCGGTACGGCCGTCCGCGCCGACCGACAGCCGGGCCAGCACACCCTGGTAACCGCGCCGGGCCACGGACCTGAAGTGCCCGTCCAGGTAGCCCTGTTGAGCGCCCCGGTCGAGGGCGTAGGCGAACATGCTGGAGCAGGACGTCTCGGTCCAGTTGTCCGGCCGGTCCCCTTTGTCGATCACCTGGAACCAGCGCCCGGACACCGGGTCCTGGTACTTCTCCAGCGCCGACGCCAACGTACGGAACATTCCCAGCAGTTGGGGACGGTACTGCTGGTCCGGGGGGATCGCGTCCAGGACGTTCACCGTCGCCATGGCGTACCAGCCGACGGCCCGGCACCAGTGCTCGGGGGCCAGCCCGGTGGCCGGATCGGCCCAGCTCGCCGACCTCGACTCGTCGTAGGCGTGCCGGAGCAGGCCGTTCGCGACCTGGAGGTGATGGCCGTAGACGTACAGCTGCCGGGCGGCCTCGCCGTCCGCGTACGCGCCGTCGTGGAACTCCTGGCCGTACTCGACCAGGAACGGGTTCACCATGTAGGCGCCGTCCGCCCAGAGCTGATGGGCACGGCTGCTGGTGTCGGCGTGCCAGAAGCCGCCGTCGGAGGTGCGCGGATAGGTGTTCAGGCGGTCGCGGATCTTCTGGGCGGCCTTGCGGTAGCGGTCCTGGCCGGTCTCGTGGTGCAGGATCACCAGCAGCCGGCCTGCCTGCATGCTGTCCAGGCTGTCGAACGACTGGCCGATGCCGCCGTCGGCGCTCAGGAACCGGTCGACGTAGGCCTTGATGTACGACAGCAGGCGGGGGTCGTGGGTGCGCCGGTAGACGAGGTACTGGCCGTAGAGGTACAGGCCCACCGGGTACGACCAGCCGCCGATGGTCTGCGGGGTGTAGCGCGCCATGGTGGAGTCGACGACGGCCGTGGACCAGTCGCGGGCGGCGACGGAGCGGACGGGCGAGGCGGTGGTGTGACGAACAGCGGGAGCGGCGGCGGCCGGGGGTACGGCGGCGGGCAGCGCCGCCAGGGCGGCGGTGGCGAGCGCGGCGGTGCTCAGCGCCGCGCGCAGGCGTCGGCGTCTCATGGTCCTCCTACTCGGTGGGCGTACGCGGGCCGGTGCGCGGCGGGGCCGTGCACCAGGGCGTGGACGAGGGGGTGGTCCGGGGCGTGCCGGCAGGCGGGGTCGGTGCGGGCGGGATCGCCGGTCAGGGCGTGGGCCTGGCAGCGGCAGCCGCCGTGGTCGACCGTGCGCAGGGCGCAGCCTCGGCACGGTTCGGGCATCCAGGCCTCGCCCCGGAAAACGTTGAAGGCCTTCGACTCCCGCCAGATCCAGGCCAGTTCACGGTCCTTCACGTTCGGCGGGTCCAGTCCGGGCAGGGCGCCGGCGGCCGGGCAGGGCAGCACCGTGCCGTCCGGGGAGACGGTCAGGGAGACGGCTCCCCAGCCGCCCATGCACGGTTTCGCGGTGGCGTCCACGAGATCGGCGCCGACCCACACCAACTCCAGTGTGTCTCCCAGCCGTTCACGCCAGCGGGCGACACGGGTGCGGGCACGCTCGATCTGGGCGGGCGTCGGCAGCAGGGCGGTGCGGTTGCGGGCCGCCCAGCCGTGGTACTGGGTGTTGGCCAGCTCGATCCGGTCGGCGCCCCAGTCGAGGGCCAGCCGGACCAGGTCGTCGAGAGCGTCCAGGTTGCCGTGATGGAGTACGACGTTCAGACCCAGGGGAAGCCCGGCCTCGCGCACCAGGCGGGCGGCCCGCTTCTTGGCCGCGAACGACCGTGCGCCCGCGATGCGTTCGGCGGCCGCAGGGTCCGCGTGCTGCACCGACAGCTGCACACTGCGCAGCCCGGCCCCGGTCAGCGCGGCCAGCCGCCGCTCGCCGAGTCCCACCCCGCTGGTGACGAGCTGGGTGTAGAGGCCGGCGCCGTCCGCGGCGGCCACCAGGTCCGGCAGGTCGCGCCGGAGCAGCGGTTCGCCGCCGGACAGATGGGTGTGGACGACGCCGAGGGCACCCGCCTGCCGGAAGACCTCCGACCACTGCCGGGTGGTCAACTCTGCTGACCGACCGATCAGTTCGACGGGGTTGGAGCAGTAGCCGCAGCGCAGCGGACAGGCGTGGGTGAGTTCGGCGAGCAGGGCCCAGGGAGGGGCCGCGGCGGTCATCCGAGCCAGCCCTCCTTCCGTAACCGGTCGAGGAACACGGGGACTTCGGCGGCGACGGGCGCGCGCGGATGACGTGCCGCCAGTTCGGCGACGACGGCGTCCACGTCCCGTACGCCGTCGCACAGCCGCAGCACCTCGCCCGCGCCGCCGTCGAGCACCACCACCCGCTCCGGCAGCAGCAACAGGTCGGCGCCCCGCACCCGGTCGCGCCGCAGCAGCACCCCCCGGGCGAGGACCGGCCGCCAGGGCACGGCGGGCGACACCGGCGCGGGCGTCATGTCCCGCCTCCGACCGCTGCACGCGCCGTCACCGCGATGCCCGTCACGCCTGGCACGCCCGGCATGCCCGGCACGTCCACCGCGTCCAGCAGCGCCCACAGCACCTCGCACTTGAACTCCAGGGCAGCGACGGCCCGTTGCTGCTCGTCCGGGGTGCGGGCGCGGGCCAGGACCAGGGCGAGGGCCTGTTCGGCGTCGCGGGCGCCCTGGGTGACGCGGGTGCGGAAGTAGGCGAGGCCCGCCGGGTCGATCCACGGGTAGTGGCGTTCGAAGGCGGCGATACGGGTGCGCATCAGGTCCGGGGCGGACAGCTCGGTCAGGGAGGCGGCGACGGCGTCGAGCACCGGGCGCCGCCGGCAGAAGTCGACGTACGCCTCCACCGCGAACCGCACTCCGGGCGGCACCCGGGACGCGGCGAGAAGTTCCTCGCGGTCGAGCCCGGCCGCCTCGCCGAGCCGCAGCCAGCGCTCGATACCGCCCCCCGCGCTGTCGGTACCGTCCTGGTCGTGGATGCGGCGCAGCCAGGCGCGGCGGTCCTCGGGCCGCTCCAGAGCGGCGAGGATCAGTGCGTCCTTGACGGGGATGTGCCGCTGGTAGTGGAAGCGGGCGGCGATCCAGCGGCGCAGTTCGGCGGGGGTCAGTTCGCCGCGGTGCATCCGCTGGTTGAAGGGGTGCCGGTCGTGGTAGCGCGCCCTGGTGACCGCGCGCAGCCGCTCGGTGAACTCGGCGGCCGGCCAGGCGGCGCGGCCGTCGGGTTCCGGTGCCGCCGCGGTCATGCGGCCGGGGGCGGCTCGGGCGCGCGGCGGTCGGCGAGCGCGTAGGCGGTCACCTCCAGCGCGGTCTCCACCACACGGTAACCAGGGCTTCGCCAGACTTTTTCATCCGATGTCTTCGGGGTGAGGAGGTCCGTCCGGAGGGACAGGGAAGGGTTCTCGTTCATGGGTGCGTACTCGCTTTCCCGAGGTGGGGGAACTCATCAGGGAAGGCCACTGGGGGTAGGGCTGAGTCGACGGCCAGGTCAGGGCCGGTTCACGTACATGCACCGGGTTCATCGACACGTCCGGTGGCGCGATACAGAGTCGCGGGACGATGCGCCGCGGTCAATGGTCCGGACCGAAAACGTCGGATGCGTTTCCGGCCAATCTCCGCCGCGGACGCTGACTCGCCGGTCAGTTTCGCCGGATTCCGCGGTCAGGAATGCGGCACGGCCGTTGATCGTTGACGATGGACGTACCACCTGTCGACAACCGAAGGATCACGAGGCTCGTGAGCAGCAAGGTCCCCCCGATCATCCTCAACAACGGCATCGAGATGCCCCAGCTGGGCTTCGGCGTCTGGCAGGTGCCGGACGACGATGCCGAGCGGGCCGTCACCACGGCGCTCGCGGCCGGGTACCGCAGCATCGACACCGCCGCGATCTACGGCAACGAAGAGGGCACCGGCAAGGCCCTCGCCGCCTCCGGCGTCCCCCGCGAGGAACTCTTCGTCACCACCAAGCTCTGGAACGCCGACCAGGGGTACGACGCCACGCTCCGCGCGTTCGACACCTCGCTGGCGAAGCTGGGCCTCGACCACGTGGACCTGTACCTGATCCACTGGCCGCTGCCGTCCCGCGACACCTACGTCGACACCTACCGGGCGCTCGAAAAGCTCTACGCCGACAAGCGTGTGCGCGCCATCGGCGTGTCCAACTTCCTCCCCGAGCACCTGGAACGGCTGATCGCCGAGACCTCCGTCATCCCGGCGGTCAACCAGATCGAGCTGCACCCCCACCTCCAGCAGCACGCCGCCCGCACGTTCCACGCGGAGCAGGGCATCGCGACCGAGGCCTGGTCGCCGCTCGGCCAGGGCAAGGGGCTGCTGGAGGTGCCGGCGATCGTCGCGATCGCGCAGAAGCACGGTCGCACCCCCGCCCAGGTCGTGCTGCGATGGCACGTCCAGCTGGGCACCATCGTGATCCCGAAGTCCGTGACGCCGTCCCGGATCAAGGAGAACATCGAGGTCTTCGACTTCAGCCTGGACGACGAGGACCTCGCGGCGATCAGCGCGCTCAACGAGGACCGGCGCATCGGCCCCGACCCGGCCACCTTCGACTACGTGGGCTGAGCCGCTCCGACGACGCGGGCCGAGCCGCTTGTGCCACGTGGGCCGCGGCTCTCCGCCCGGGCCGGCGCCGGGTTCCGGATCGCCGGCCGGCGGCACCGCACACACCACGGCCGTCCGCCTCGCCACCCCGGCGGGGACGGGCGGCCGTACGCTGTTCCCGTACGCCGTCCTCGGGACCGTGCGCCCCGTCGTTCGTCCGGTCCCCAGGTCCGTTCAGTCGGTCCGCACGTCCGCGTGGACGATCTCGAACTCCTCCAGGGCGACGACGTCGACGTGCGCCTTGACCACGCTCTCGTGCCGGATGACCGCCTGGCCCGCCCGGGACCCGTCCAGTGCCGCACGGTCGGCGAAGAGCACCCCGACCAGGCCCCGGCCGCGCACACGGTCCAGGAAGAGAGCGGCCCCGGCGAATCCGGGCAGCACCTCCAGCCGGGGCAGCACCCCCGCGTGGAAGGTGTCGAAGACCAGGTCCGCGTCCGCCGGCGCGAACTCCAGCCGGGTCAGCCGCATGCCGCCGCCGGTGAGCGGCCGGTGTCCGACGGGGAAGACCGTGGCCTCGTAGTTCTCGACCGCGACGGTCCCGGCGAAGGGATGCAGCAGCGCCGGGCGCCGCTCGCGCATCACCGCGTCGCTGTGGTCGCGCGCCTCGGCCGACTCCCACCAGCTGACCGAGAACAGGGTGCCGAGACCCCGGTCGACGAAGACGCCCGCACCCCGGAAACCCGGGCGTTCCTCCAGCAGATCGTGCCCCTGCGTGTTCAGGGTCCGGATGGCCGTGCCCAGCTGTGCCGGATCGCCGGTCGCGTACACCGTGCGGACGAACAACATGCGTCCCACCTCCCGGAGCCGTGACCGCGCCGGGCCGACGGCGGCAGACATACGCGTATAGAACGGTCTCTTCAGTCTTGCCGTGCGCGCAAACCACCGCAATACGCCCAGGTTTCGGAAGTTCGCAACCCGAGGGTTGACGGGGACATGCAGATGGGGCCACGGTGTACGGCACGGTAAGGAAACTTTCCTAACAGAAGGGTCCCCCACAGTGCGCTTTCGAACGCTGACCCTCGCCGCGGCCTCCGGCGCCGCCCTGCTCGCCGCGGGCGCGCTCCCCGCGCACGCGTCCGCCGCCCCCTCGGCGAGGTCCGCGCCGACATCCGCCCAGGAGGGCTCGGTCAGCGCGGCCGACCTGCTCGCCAAGGTGACGTCCTGTACGCAGATATCGAACGGCAAGTACAAGACCGACGACGAGACGCCGGCCACGGTCCCCGTGTGCGGCAAGAACGGCGCGGTGTTCTGGAAGGCCGACATGGACATCGACTGCGACGGCCAGACCACCACCAACTGCAACAAGAACCGCGACCCCTGGTACCAGGACGACACCGCCTTCCACCAGTCCGACGGCAAGCCCCTGAAGGCGGAGTCGCTCCCCTACATCGTGGTGCCCAGCTCCAGCAGCATCTGGAACTACTCCAGCGCCGGCATCAAGGGCGGCGGCGTGGTCGCCGTCGTCTACGACAACAAGGTGGAGTACGCCGTCGTCGGCGACACCGGCCCCACGAAGATCATCGGCGAGGCCTCGTACGCCACCGCCAAGGCCCTCGGCATCGACCCCGACCCGAAGACCGGCGGGGCCGACTCCGGCGTGACCTACATCCTGTTCAAGAACTCCAAGGTCTCCCCCATCGAGAGCCACAGCGCGGCCGTCTCGCTCGGGGACCAGCTGGCCAAGCAGTTCCTCGCTAACAACTGACGTGCCGTGTACGTCAGTTGGGCTGCCCCAGCGGGCGTACGACCACGGTGTTGACATCGCCCCCGGCCGGCTGCCGGATCGCCCAGACGACCGAGTCGGCGATCTGGTCCGCGGTCAGGAGCTGCCCCGGGGGCAGGCTGCCGAGGCCGTCCCAGAACGGGGTCTCCACCCGGCCGGGGGCGACCAGCGTCACCCCGATCCCGAACTCCGTGACCTGGCGCCGGGTGTTCTCAGCGAGCCCGGTGACCGCCCACTTGGTGGCACCGTAGAGATTGCCGGGAGTGTTCACGAACCCTGCGACGCTGCCGATGAGGACGATCCGGCCGCGGCTCTCCTTCAGCGCCTCGACCGAGGCGCGGATGAGCAGGGCCGGGCCGAGGACGTTGGTGAGGACCATCTCGGTCCAGCCGGCCGGGTCGCCGTCGGCGACGGAGTCGTGGGTGGCGAAGCCGGCGTTGGCGACGACAGTATCCAGTCGACCGTATGCAGCGAGCGTACGGTCGACAGCATTCTGTATACCGTCGAATGTCGACGCGTCACCGACGACCGTCTGCAGTTCACCGGGCCGCCCGAGCCCGTCGGCGAAGTCCCGCAGCCGGGATTCCGTACGGCCGGTGACGGTGACGCGGTGTCCGGCGGCCAGCAGCTGCCGGGCGACGGCGGCGCCGATGCCGGTGGCGCCGCCGGTGATGAGTGCGACCGGAGAGTCGTTCACGGGTTCCCCCTGTGTGTCGGTGACGCGAGGGAGTCCATCACGTGGAGCGCGCTCGAAGTCAACTTCCCGCGCCCGGCCGGGAATCCGCCTCCTTCCGGCACACCCCGCGTCTACGCCGGCCGTACCGCCCGGTGCACCGTGTGGGCCGCGAGGACGAACACGTCGGGGCGGCAGTGGACGCTGCCCGGGTCGGCGGGGTCGAGGAGCCGGTCGAGGGCGGCGCGGTCCTCGGCGTCCAGGGCCTCGGCATGGAGGTCCCGGGCGCGGGTCAGCATGGTGACCACGAAGGCGCGGGCCTGCTCGGGCAGGGGGGCGGGCAGGTCGAGCAGGAAGCTGCGGGTGCCGGTGTGCTTCAGTCCGGCGGCGGCCAGCAGGGCGGGCCAGTCCTCGGTCTCGGCGACCGCGCCGGGGAGTTCGGCGCGCATCTCGGCGAAACGGTCCTCCTGGAGGGCGTCGAGGCGGGTCTGGAGTCCGGGGCGGCCGAAGCCGAGGTCGCGGGGCAGATAGCGGGGAGCCAGCCCGCCCTCCAGGACGGCCAGTGTGCCGCCGGGGGCGAGCCGGGCGCCGAACGCGGCGAGCGCGCCCTTCTGGTCGCCGAGGTGATGCAGGCTGCGGCTGGCCCAGAGCAGGTCCGCCGGATACTCCAACTCGCCCAGTACGTCCGGTAGTTCGCCGACCAGGATGCCGAATCGGTCGGCGACCCCCTCGCGGGCGGCGCGGGCGCGGGCGCGCTCCAGCAACGGGGCCGAGCCGTCGGCGGCGACCACCCGGGCGCCGGGAAACTCTTTCGCGAACAGGCAGGCGATCACCCCGGGGCCGCTGCCCGCGTCCACGATCAGACCGGGCTCGGTCACCTCCGTGCCCAGCCAGGCCAGGGCACTCTCGTACGCCGGGGCGGCCACCTCGGCCTCCGTCTCCAGATGGGCCGCCATGGCGGCCCAGTCGATGTCACCGCCGTGGGCGTGGCCCCCGTGGCCCCCGTGGCCCCCATGTCCCCTGTGAGCCGCGTGACCTGCGTGCGCGTGCTGCCCCTGATGCCCGTCGTGCTGGTGGTGCCCGCCGTGCTCCCGATGTTTGTCGTGCTCCTGTGCCATGGTGTTCAGCCTCTCCTTCGGATGCGGCCAGCGTGCGACGCCGCCCCGCGAGGAGGCCAGTCCTGTTGCCGGTGCCGCAAAAAGATTGCCGATACGGCACAGCGGCGCCGAAAGAACCGGGTGTGCGGGGCGCAGGGCGATGGCCGCGGCGGCGCCATGGGGTCTCGTGGACGACGAACCGGGCGCAGCCGCCGCCGATTCCGGCGGTGCCGCGCGCGCTGGAGCGGGCGGACGGGGCGCACTCCCCCGTGGCGACGGCGATCCGCCGGGGTCTCGGCCGCGAGCAAACGGCGGGACCCCGGCGGACGTTCACCGCGCCGGTGTGACGAAACCGGTTACGGCAGCTGTTACGCGACCGGTTACGGCAGCGGCGGGTAGGCGTTCTGCATCAGCTGCTGGAACTCGGCGGAGAACCAGTGTCCGGACAGCGGCGCGTTCGGCAGCGCGCCCGACATGTTGTTGTTGTTGCGGGCGTTGCCCGTGTACGTCGGGTCGCACATCCGGTCGAAGCCCTTGCCCTCGTTGTTCGGGATGGCGGTGCTGGAGCCGTCGGACTCCCCCGGCGGCTTCATCCACACGTAGGCGTCGATCCCGGGGGCCGGGCTCGCCTGCGGGCGCTCGCCGAGGCCGGCTCCGGCCTGGTTGCACCAGTTGCCGACGTGGATGCGGCGGTCGTAGCGGCCGCCGTCGACGTAGGCGTCGACGCTGGTCCTCGGGCCCGGTCCGGTCGGGCGGGCGGAGCCGCCCCAGCCGTTGCGGGAGGTGTCGATCAGCATGCCGATGTTCGAGTTGAACCCGACCGAGACCAGCTCGGTGCGGAAGGCCTGGGCGAAGGACAGTTCGTCGGCGTACCGGTTCCAGTCGACCCACTTGGACTGGCGGACCGAGGTGCCGTTGACGCTGTCGTTGACGGTGAAGTTGTCCTCCTTCAGGGCGCTGTAGTTGGCGGTGTTGGTGATGAAGCCCTGGACGTCGTCGACCGTCGCGCCGGAGGTGGTGGCCGCCTGCTTGAACACGTTCGCGGCGGCGGCGAAGTTGTCGTCCCAGCCGAGCCAGCCGTGGTGGCCGGCGTCGAGGTAGTTGTAGACGTTCGGGATGGCGCCGAGCTTGGCGAGGGCGTAGCCGACGCCCTTCACGTAGTTGCCGTTGGCGAGCATGGTGTCGCACTGGGGCGTGGCGGTCGCGCGGCTGCCGGTGTTGGTGACGAGGTTGGGCAGCGAGTCGAGCTCGATCGTGGTGACGATCCGCAGCGAGGCGTACTTGGGGTCGGCGAGGATCGCGGCGATCGGGTCGATGAACTGGCTCTCGTACTTTCCGATGTCGTCCGGGCCGAGTTCGCCGTTGGAGGCGAGGGCGGAGCAGTCGCGGCCGGGCAGGTCGTAGACGACCAGTTGGACGACCTCCTGGCCGCTGCCCTTCTGGGCGAGGGCGGCGTCGAGGTGGTCGCGCAGTCCCATGCCGCCGCTGTCGCCGTTGATCGCGGCGATGTGGTCGAGCCAGACGCCGGTGGGTTCGTCGGAGACGCGGGTGCCGCCCGGTTCGGCGGCGGCCTTGGCCGACCATTCCGGGTTCACGTACACCTTGGCGCCGTCGTAGGGGTTGTCGACACGGGTGCTGCCGCCGCTGCCGCCGGTTCCGCCGCTGCCCGGGCCCCCTCCCCCGCCGGTGCCGTCGTCGACGTTGCAGGTGACGCCGTCGAGGGTGAAGGTGGTGGGCAGGGTGTCGGTGCCGCTGTAGGTGCCGTTGAAGCCGAAGCTGATCGAGGAGCCGGTGGCGAGTGTGCCGTTGTAGCTCTCGTTGGTGGCGGTGACGTCGCTGCCGCTCTGGCTGACCTGGGCGTTCCAGCCGCTGGTGACCCTCTGGTCACCGGCGTACGACCACTTCACCGCCCAACTCGACTTCGCCGCCGCGTTGTTGGTGACGGTCACGGCGGCGGTGAAGCCGGTGTCCCACTGGTTCTGCACCGTGTAGGTGACGGTGCAGGGGATCGCGTCGGCCGCCGCGTTGGCCGCAGTGGTGGTGGTCAGTGCCGTCCCGAAGGCGCCGGCGACCAGCGCCAGGGCGGCGAGCAGCGATGTTCTGGTACGACTCATGTGTGCGGGTTCCTTCTTCCGTGGTGGGTGTTACGGGTTGAGGGCGCGCAGGTGGTCGCGCAGTCCGATGCCGTAGGCGGTGGGTGTGCCGTCGTAGGCGGAGATCAGGGACGGCCCTGAGGAGCAGTCCCAGGTGTTCCAGGTCCAGCCCAGATAGGACAGGTTCCGGTCGTCGAACCACTTCATGAGCTGGTCGGTGAAGCCGTGCGCGCAGGTGTTCTCGCCGATCTCGCCGGCGATCAGCGGCACCTGGGCCGCGACCGGGGCGAGGGTGGAGTTCCAGCAGCTCTCGTTCGCGCAGGTGTTGAAGTTGTAGCCGTGGTAGGCGGCGGCGAGATTGTGTACAGGATCTCGTGGTTTGTATGCGGTCCACTGGCTGAGGTCGTTCGCATACGCCAGACCGCCGACCATGATGACGTTCGTGGATCCGGTGTTCCGGATACTGTCGACGAGATCCTGCATACCGGCGACCGCGTACGGGATCCCGGGACACGCCCCGCCGTCCCGCCAGCACGTCCAGGCGTCGGTCGTGCTGGAGGTCGCCCGGTCCGGGTACGGCTCGTTGAACAGGTCGTACACGGGTGCCGGGTCGTCCTTGAAGGTGCTCGCCACCGATGCCCAGAACGACGGGCTGTACTGCGCGTCGGGCATGGGCTTCTGGCAGGTGGCGTGGACGTCGGAGCAGCCAGCGGAGTTTCCGGTGTACTGGCCGTAGGTCCAGTGCAGGTCGAGGATCGGGGTCATGCCGTGGGCCTCGACGCGGGCCACCAGGTCCTTGACGGCGTTGATGTAGTTGGCGCCGCCGTACTCGGGCTTGATGTTCGAAAGGCCCAGCCAGCATTCCTCGTTGAGCGGGATGCGGACGGCGTCGGCCTTCCAGTCGGCGATGGCCTTGATCGCGGCGTCGTCCACCGGGCCGTCCCAGATGCCGTGGCCCTGCACGCAACTGAACTCGCCGCCGGAGCGGTTGACGCCGAGCAGCCGGTGGGTCGCGCCGGAGGCGTCCTCGATCGTGGAGCCGGAGACGTGGAGGGCGGGTGCCGTGCCGGTCGTGGGCGGTG
The DNA here is from genome assembly GCF_055558375.1 of Streptomyces sp. NPDC025793. NCBI lineage: Bacteria > Bacillati > Actinomycetota > Actinomycetes > Kitasatosporales > Streptomycetaceae > Streptomyces > Streptomyces sp. NPDC025793. Next base: position 32,464 of record NZ_JBVHMR010000031.1, read on the forward strand.
GCGAGGTCGGCGGCGGGGACGTCGGCGGTCCGGGATCGACGTTGCAGGTCGTGCCGCCCAGCGTGAACCCGCTAGGTGCGGTGTTGCCGCCCGACCAGTCGGCGAGGAAGCCGGCGGTGACGCCGGCGCCGGTGCCGAGGGAGGCGTTCCAGGTCTCGCTCGCCGCGGTCACGGTGGTGCCGGACTGGGACCATGCGGCGTTCCAGCCCTGGGTGACCTTCTGGCCGTCGGCGAAGTCGAAGGACATCCGCCAACCGCTCAGCGCCGCCTGGTGGTTGGTGATTTTCACGGAGCCCTGGAAGCCGCCTGCCCACTGGTTGGTGACGGAGTACTCCACCGTGCACGCGGGTGTGGCTCCCTGGGCCGACAGGGCCGGGGCGACGGCGCTCGCGATGAGCGCGGTCGCGCCGGCGGCGGCTAAAAGTACTGAACGCGGGGGGTGTCGCATGAGCGACTCCTTGCAGTGGCGCGCGCCGTGACCGGCGCGTCGACTGACAGGAACCGCTCCCACTGGTGCGATGGAAGGTAGCGCCAACTGGCCATGTTGCCCAGGGGAGTTGCTGACTTTTCCGCAAGGGTTTCCGTCGAATCTTTTCGACTCTTCGAGCACCTTGACCGTTCACAGGGTCGTCCTCACTATGGGAGCGCTCCCACTGGTTCAAGCCTTGACTTCTGCCCGAGCCGCACGCCGCATGTCGCGAGTCGCCAGAGGAGGAACCAGCACATGGATCCCGGACGCAGACACAGACGCAGACGCAGAGCTGTGCGGCGGTGGTGGACCGCCGTGGCGGCCGCGTTCGCCCTGCCCCTGTCGATGCTCGCCGCCGGCGCGACGACCGCGCACGCGGCGTCCGTGCGGTGCAGCGTCGACTACACGACCAACGACTGGGGTTCCGGCTTCACCGCCGCCCTCACGATCACCAACCGCGGCACGGACGCGATCGACGGCTGGACGCTGTCGTACGCCTACTCCGGCGATCAGACGCTGACGAACGGCTGGAACGGCACCTGGTCCCAGTCCGGCCGGACCGTCTCCGTGCAGAGCGCCTCGTACAACGCCGTCATCGCCGCGGGCGCCGCAGTCACCACCGGCGCGCAGTTCACCTACAGCGGCACCAACACCGCCCCCACCTCCTTCTCGGTCAACGGCACGACCTGCGCGGGTGCGCACCAGCCGCCGGTCACGGTGCTGACCAGCCCGAGCGCGGGCGCGGTGTACACGCACGGGGACGCGATCCCGCTCGCCGCGACCGCGGCGGCCGCCGACGGTGCGACGATCAGCAAGGTGGAGTTCTACGACGACACCACGCTGCTGGGGACGGACACGAGCGCGCCGTTCACGCTGTCCGTCTCCGATCTGCCCGTGGGCAGTCATTCTCTGGTGGCGAAGGCGTACGACAGCACGGGCGCCTCGGCCGAGTCCACACCGGTCGGCGTCACGGTCGCCTCGGGACCCGCTGTGGTGGCCTCGCCATCCCAACTCGGTGTGCAGCAAGGGAGGTCGGGGACGTTCGGGGTGAAGCTGTCGACGCAGCCGGGCACGGACGTGACGGTGAGCGTGGCCCGTACGGGCGGCAACACCGGGCTGTCCGTGAGCGCCGGCTCCTCCCTGACGTTCACGCCGTCGAACTGGGACACCGCTCAGCCGGTCACCGTCTCGGCGGACTCCTCCGGCACCGGATCTGCGACCTTCACCGCCTCGGCGGACGGCCACGCCGGGGCCACGGTCACCGTGACGGAACTGGCGGCGACGAAGACGTACGACGCGCGCTTCCTGGACCTGTACGGGAAGATCACCGATCCCGCAAACGGTTACTTCTCCCCGCAGGGCATCCCGTACCACTCGGTGGAGACACTGATCGTCGAGGCCCCGGACTACGGCCACGAGACCACGTCGGAGGCCTGGAGCTACCTTCTGTGGCTCCAGGCGATGTACGGCAAGGTCACCGGTGACTGGTCGAAGTTCAACGGCGCGTGGACGCTCATGGAGAAGTACATGATCCCCACGCACGCCGACCAGCCGGCGAACTCCTTCTACAACGCCTCCAAGCCGGCGACGTACGCGCCCGAGGAGGACACCCCGGACCAGTACCCGGCGAAGCTGGACACGTCGGTGTCCGTGGGATCGGATCCGATCGCCGGTGAACTGAAGACTGCATACGGTACGGACGATGTATACGGTATGCACTGGATCGAGGACGTCGACAACGTCTACGGCTACGGCGACACGCCCGGCGGCACCTGCGAGGGCGGCCCGACGGCGAGCGGCCCGTCGTACCTGAACACCTTCCAGCGCGGGCCGCAGGAGTCGGTGTGGGAGACGGTCCCGCAGCCGACTTGCGACGCCTTCAAGTACGGCGGCAAGAACGGCTATCTGGACCTGTTCACCGGCGACAACTCCTATGCCCGGCAGTGGAAGTACACCGACGCCCCGGACGCGGACGCCCGCGCGGTGCAGGCGGCGTACTGGGCGGACGTGTGGGCCAAGGAGCAGGGCAAGAGCGCTGAGGTGTCCGCGACGGTCGCCAAGGCCGCGAAGATGGGCGACTACCTGCGGTACGCGATGTACGACAAGTACTTCAAGAAGATCGGCAACTGCGTGGGGCCCTCGGCCTGCGCGGCCGGTACCGGCAAGGACGCCTCGCACTATCTGCTGTCCTGGTACTACGCCTGGGGCGGCGCCACCGACCCCAGCGCGGGCTGGGCCTGGCGGATCGGCTCCAGCCATGTCCACGGCGGCTACCAGAACCCCCTGGCCGCCTACGCGCTGAGCAGTTACCCGGACCTGGAGCCCAAGTCGGCGACGGGCGCCACCGATTGGGGCACGTCACTCCAGCGGCAGCTGGAGTTCTACCGGTGGCTCCAGTCGTCCGAGGGCGCGATCGCGGGCGGCGCGACCAACAGCTGGCAGGGCCGGTACGCCACCCCGCCGGCCGGCACGCCGACCTTCTACGGCATGTACTACGACTGGGAGCCGGTCTACCACGACCCGCCGTCCAACCAGTGGTTCGGCTTCCAGGCGTGGTCGATGGAGCGGGTCGCCGAGTACTACCAGCAGACGGGCAACGCCGCCGCGAAGGCGGTCCTCGACAAGTGGGTGAAGTGGGCGCTGTCCCGGACCACGATCAACCCCGACGGCACCTACCGGATCCCCTCGACCCTCCAGTGGTCCGGCCAGCCGGACACCTGGAACCCGTCGAGTCCGGGCGCCAACAGCTCCCTTCACGTCACCGTCGCCGACTACACCGACGACGTCGGCGTGGCGGCGGCGTACGCGAAGACGCTGACGTACTACGGCGCCAAGTCCGGTGACGCGACGGCCAAGTCGACGGCGAAGGCGCTGCTGGACGGCATGTGGAACAACGACCGGGACAGCCTGGGCGTCGCCGTCCCCGAGACCCGCGCCGACTACAGCCGGTTCGGCGACAGCGTGTACGTGCCGGGCGGCTGGAGCGGCACCATGCCGAACGGCGACGCGATCAACTCCTCGGCCACCTTCACCTCGCTGCGGTCCTTCTACAAGAACGACCCGGCCTGGTCGAAGATCGAGGCCTACCTCAAGGGCGGCGCCGCGCCCACGTTCACCTATCACCGGTTCTGGGCCGAGGCGGACATCGCCCTGGCCATGGGCTCGTACGCGGAGCTCCTCGAATAGTCCCCGCCGGCGCTCCGCGTGCACGGCTCCGTCACAGGGCGACGGGGCCGGCGCAGGGCCGGGCGGTCCCCACCCGCACAGGGGGCCGCCCGGCCGTCACGTCATGCCCCGGTGCCCTCCCCCACCGACACCGCCGGTTTGCGGTACGCCCGCACGGCGAACACCGGGTCCGGGCGGGGACGGTCCTGGTCCGGGAGGCGGGCGAGGCGCGCGGCGAACTGCTCGCTGCGAGGCTCGCCCGGCGGCAGCTGGGTGAACCAGCCGCGGCGCAGGTCGGCGATGGTGGTGCGCGGGCTGCGGCCCTGGCCGGCGCCGCGGAACACGCCCGCGCCGGCCGGCTCCAGTCCGTGCCGGACGGCGTGCGCGGTGACGGTGGCGGCGGCGTCCTGGGCGGGGCGGCGCGGGCGGTCGGCCAGGACGGTGTCGATGTCGCTGCCGACGTCGTGCGCGTCGGCCTTGTCGACGGTGGTGACGTAGACGCCGCCGGGCCGCAGCACGCGGGCGCACTCGGCGACGATCGCGCGGACGTCGCCGGCGTCGTCCAGCAGGTGCAGCAGCCAGACGCTGGTGACCGCGTCGAACGTGCCGGTGGGGAACGGCAGGCGGCGGCTGTCGGCGCGGACGACGCCGCCCGGGAGTCTCGCCCCGGCCCTGCGGACCATCGCGGCGGTGAGGTCGGCGCCGGTCACCCGCAGCGCGGGGCGGCCCGCGGCCAGCCGGCGGGTGAGGATGCCGGTGCCGCAGGCCACGTCGAGGAGCCGGCCCGGCCCCTCGGGGATCAGATCGAGCACCGCTTCGGCGGCGGCGTGGGCACGGGCCTCGCCGCCGCGGGACACGTCGTAGGCGTCGGCTTCCTTGTCGTAATCGAGCACGTTCCTCAGTGTGCGCCGTGACCTGGGGCGATGTCCTCCACCCTGCGGGCGAGAGCGAAGTCCGCCTCGGTGACGGCGCCGCCCGCGCTGTGCGTGTGCACGGTGAGGGAGACGGTCCGGTAGCCGAGGGTGAGGTCGGAGTGGTGGTCCAGCTCGTCCTGGACGGCGGCGATGTGCACGACCAGCGCCGCCGCCGCGACGTGTGAGCCGAGCCGGTAGGAGCGGGCGAGCCGGTCCCCGTCCAGCGACCAGCCGGGCAGCTCCGCGAGCCGGTCCTCGATCTCCTTCTGCGACAGCGGTTGAACGGCCATGGCGTTCGGCTCCCTTCGCGTCGGCGGTTCTTGTTCAGCCTGCCACGTCAGGCCCGTGCGCACTCCGCCGCGAGATCGTCGGCGAGGGCCGCGATCCGGTGGCGGCCCTCCACCCGGGCGACCCAGTCGTGCGGCAGACCGGTGTCGCCGTGCAGCGCGCCGAGGAGGTTGCCGCAGATCGAGCCGGTGGAGTCGCTGTCGCCCGAGTGGTTGACGGCGAGCAGCAGCGCCCGCTCGACGTCGGGCTCGGCGAGCGCGCAGTACACGCCGATGGCCAGGGCCTCCTCGGCGACCCAGCCCGCGCCGAGGGACTCGGTCTTCTCGGCGGTCGGTGCCCCGTCGTCGGCGAGGTCGAGGGCGGCGCGCAGGGCGGCCGTGGTCTCCGTGTGGCCGCGGTGGCGCTGCAGCAGCCGCAGTGTGCGCAGCACCGCTCCTTCCAGCGAGTCCCCGGCGAGCAGGTGTGCGACGATCGCGGCGAGCGCGCCGGCCGCGTAGTAGCCGGTGGGGTGACCGTGGGTGATCTGGGCGCCGCGCGCCGCCATGGCGAAGGCCGCGTCGGCGGGGGCCGCGAGGCCGAAGGGGGCCGAGCGCATGACCGTGCCGCAGCCCTTGGAGTCGGGGTTGACCTGGCCCGGTGTGCCGTCGAGCGGGAGTGCGGGGTCGGGCGCGTACATCTGGGCGACGCCGGACAGGCAGGCGTTTCCGGGCGCGCGGCGGGAGTACAGCCAGGCCTCGCCGACCAGTCCTGCGGGCGGCGGTGTGCCGGGCTGCTGCGGCACGGGCTGGTCGGGGCCGGGCTTGGACTGGGTCTCCAGCCAGCGCTCGTAGGCCTGGCGCAGCAGCAGCGGCCAGGCGCCGCCGATGCCCTTGTCGCGCTGCCGTGCGTGCGCCTGGATCAGGGCCTCGACGGTGAACAGGGTCATCTGGGTGTCGTCGCTGATCAGCCCGACCGCTCCGTGCGCGCCGGGTACGAGGCCGGTGACGCCGCGCGGACCGTGCGCGGCGCGGATGCGGTCCAGTGAGGAGAACTCCACGGGGTAGCCGAGGGCGTCACCGAGCGCGCCGCCGAGGAGGCAGCCGCGCACCCTGGCCCGGTGGACGGCCGCGGCCTGGAGGGACGGGGACCGCCACGTCGTGTGCCACGGCTCGTTCGTGCTCAACTGAAGCAACTCCTCGACTACGGTCGGACGTATGACCATTGTCGCTTCCGGTCCTTCCGCGTCCGCCACCGCTCCCGTCGCCGTCACCGCCGCCGACAAGGGCGTCGGTCCGCTGCTGCGCGCCTGGCGGGAGCGGCGCCGGGTCTCGCAGCTGGAGCTGGCGCTGCGCGCCGACTCCTCGGCCCGGCACATCAGTTTCGTCGAGACCGGCCGGTCGCGGCCGAGCGAGGAGATGGTGCTGCGGCTCGCCGAGCACCTGGACGTGCCGGTGCGCGAGCGCAACTCCCTGCTGCTGGCGGCCGGTTACGCCCCGCACTACCCGGAGACCCCGCTGGACGACCCGGCGCTGGGCGCGCTGCGGGCCGGCCTGGACCACCTCATCCAGTGCTACGAGCCCTACCCCGCGCTGGTGGTCGACGCCTGCTACACGGTCGTGGCCGCGAACCGGGGCATCGCGATGCTGCTGGACGGGGTGCCGGAGACGCTGCTGGCGCCGGCGGCGAACGCGATGCGGCTGACCCTGCACCCGCAGGGGCTGGCGCCGCGGATCCGCAATCTGCGTGCCTGGCGCGGGCATCTGCTGGAGCAGATGGAGCGGCAGATCGCTTTGCAGCGCTCGGAGCGGCTGCGCGCCCTGTACGAGGAGGTGGCGGGCTATCCGGTGCCCGAGAGCGCGCGGCGCGATGTCGAAGACGGCGGGGACGGCGGGGACGGCGACGGTGAGCCGGCGGGCCCGGTCGCGTACTTCGCGCTGCCGTTGCGTATCGAGCACGACGGCCGGATCCTGTCGTTCGTGTCGTCGATCTCCACCTTCAACACGCCGATGGACGTCACGGTCGCCGAACTCGCCATCGAGACGTTCCTGCCCGCGGACCCGGCCACCGCCAAGTACCTGCACACGATGGCCGGTTGACCGCCCGTACCAGTCCCCTGCCCGTCTCTGCCAGTCCCCTGCCTGCCTTTACCACGCTTCTCCCCCGCTGCCCCGGCGTTCGTCGGCCATCTTGATGCCTTCGGACCCGTGTGCGAGAGGCGATCACGTGGCAGACTGCCCGGGTACTTCGGCGCGTAGGGGAGGCGTGGCGTGAGTGAGCGGCGGGCTGCGCCCACCGTGGGCCAGGTGGTGCTCGGCAAGCGGTTGCAGGAGCTGCGCGAGGCGGCGGGCCTCACCCGGGACGAGGCCGCCCGGGTCCTGCGGGTGGCGTCGGCGACCGTACGGCGCATGGAGATGGCCGACGTCGCCCTGAAGATCCCCTACGTGCAGGTGCTGCTGGAGACCTACGGGGTGCCCGAGGAGGAGGCGGCCGCGTTCGTGCGGCTGGCCGAGGAGGCGAACCAGCCGGGCTGGTGGCAGCGGTTCCACGACGTGCTGCCGGACTGGTTCAGCATGTACGTCAGCCTGGAGGGCGCCGCCCGGATCATCCGCTCCTACGAGCCGCACTTCGTACCCGGTCTGCTCCAGACCGAGGAGTACGCGCGCGCGGTGATGGAGGCCGGCACGGTCGGGCAGACCTCGCCGCACACCGTGGAACGGCATGTGTCGCTGCGTCTGGAGCGGCAGCGGCTGCTGGAGCGGGACGATCCGCCCCACCTGTGGGTGATCATGGACGAGACGGTGCTGCGGCGCCCGGTGAGCATGCGCGGCGAGGTGATGCGCGACCAGCTGGACAAGCTGCTGGAGTTCGCCGGGCGGGACCGGGTCACGCTGCAGATCGCCGAGTTCTCGGCGGGCCCGCACCCGGGGACGTACGCGCCGTTCACACTGTTCCGGTTCGCCGAGCCGGAGTTGCCGGACATGGTGTTCACCGAGTATCTGACCGGCGCACTGTACCTGGACTCCCGTCGCGAGGTGGCCGCGCATCTGGAGGTGCTGGACCACATGACGGCCCGGGCCGCGTCGGCGCGGCGCACACAGACCCTGCTGCGGGAGTTCCGCGAGGCCCTGTGACCCGCGTCCGGGACCCGTGTCCCGTGCCCGGGGACCTGCGGCATCCCGTACGGGGCCTGTGCCCTCCCGTACGGACCGACTCCTGCGGGATCCTGTCGCCCGTATACCGTCGACGCACCCGGGCGCCGGGGCCGGGACGGCTGAGGAGTCAGGCCGTACCCCCCTTGGTGTCCCTGTCCTCGTCCACGATCTCCGCGTCCACCACGCCTTCCTCGTCGGCGGGGGTTTCCTGCTCCGTGGCCGCGCCCGGTTCGCCGGCGCCGGCGGAGGTGTTCGCGTACATGGCCTGGCCCATCTTCTGGCTGACGGTGGCGAGTTTCTCGACGCCGGTGCGCAGTTCGCCGGTGTCCGCGTTCCGGTCCAGGAGGCCCTTGAGTTCCGTGGCCGCTTCCTGGACCTGCGACCTGGTGTCGGCGGGGATGCGGTCCTCGTTGTCGCGGAGGAACTTCTCGGTCTGGTAGACGAGTTGTTCGGCCTGGTTGCGGGTCTCGGCGGCCTCCCGGCGCCGGCGGTCCTCCTCCGCGTACTGCTCCGCCTCGCGCATCATGCGGTCGATGTCGTCCTTGGGCAGGGCGGAGCCGCCGGTGACGGTCATCTTCTGCTCGCGGCCGGTGGCGAGGTCCTTGGCGGAGACGTGCATGATCCCGTTGGCGTCGATGTCGAAGGCGACCTCGATCTGCGGGACGCCGCGCGGGGCGGGCGGCAGTCCGGTGAGGTCGAAGACGCCGAGTTTCTTGTTGTAGGCGGCGATCTCGCGTTCGCCCTGGTAGACCTGGATGCCGACCGAGGGCTGGTTGTCGGTGGCGGTGGTGAAGATCTCCGAACGGCGCGTCGGGATCGTGGTGTTGCGCTCGATCAGCCGGGTCATGATGCCGCCCTTGGTCTCGATGCCGAGGGAGAGCGGGGTGACGTCGAGGAGGAGGACGTCCTTGACGTCGCCGCGCAGCACGCCCGCCTGGAGGGCGGCGCCGACGGCGACGACCTCGTCGGGGTTGACGCCCTTGTGCGGGTCCTTGCCGGTGAGTTCGCGCACGAGGTCGGTGACGGCCGGCATCCGGGTGGAGCCGCCGACGAGGATGACGTGGTCGATCGCGGACAGCTCGATGCCCGCGTCCTGCACGGCCTGGTGGAAGGGCTGCTTGCAGCGGTCGAGCAGGTCGGCGGTGAGCTCCTGGAACTGGGCGCGCGTCAGTTTCTCCTCCAGGTGCAGCGGGCCCGCGGCGGAGGCGGTGATGTAGGGCAGGTTGACCGTGGTCTCGGAGGACGACGACAGTTCGATCTTGGCTTTCTCGGCGGCCTCCCGCAGCCGCTGCACGGCCATCTTGTCGGCGCCCAGGTCGATGCCGTGCCCGGCCTTGAACCGCTTCGTCAGATGCTCGACGATCCGCTGGTCCCAGTCGTCACCGCCGAGGTGTGTGTCGCCGTTGGTGGCCTTCACCTCGATGACGCCGTCGCCGATCTCCAGCAGGGACACGTCGAAGGTGCCGCCGCCGAGGTCGAAGACCAGGACCGTCTGCTCCTCGCCCCGGTCCAGGCCGTAGGCGAGGGCGGCCGCGGTGGGCTCGTTGATGATCCTGAGCACCTTCAGGCCGGCGATCTCCCCGGCCTCCTTGGTGGCCTGGCGCTGGGCGTCGTCGAAGTACGCGGGCACGGTGATCACCGCGTCCGAGACGTCCTCGCCGAGGTAGGCCTCCGCGTCCCGCTTCAGTTTCTGCAGCACCCGCGCCGACAGCTCCTGCGCGCGCAGCCGGGAACCGTCGACCGTACCGCTGTCCGGGAAGCGCCAGGCGGCGTCGCCCATGTGCCGTTTCACCGAGCGGGCGGTGCGCTCCACGTTCGTGACGGCCTGCCGTTTGGCGACCTCGCCGACCAGCACCTCCCCGTTCTTCGCGAACGCCACCACCGACGGCGTGGTCCGCGCGCCCTCCGCGTTGGTGACGACGGTGGGCTCGCCGCCCTCCAGGACGGCCACCACCGAGTTCGTCGTCCCGAGATCGATCCCGACCGCACGTGCCATGATCCGTCCCCTTCCGCTTGCGCCAGGGCGTCCTTCGGCACTCCCAGCACATGACGTGCGTACGGCGGTGTCAATGGCGGGATACCGGATGGCGGCTCCCGGACGCGCTCGGTCCGCGGGAACGGCGGTGCCGCGCCCCTGGGACGGGACGCGGCACGGGACGGCGGGGGGCGTCAGGCCAGCTCGGCCGAGAGGGTGATGGTCGTACCGGCCAGGGCCTGGCTGACCGGGCAGTTCTTCTTGGCGTCCTCGGCGGCCGAGGCGAAGCCCTCCTCGTCGAGGCCGGGGACCTCGCCGCGCACCCAGAGGTGGATGCCGGTGATGCCCTCGCCCGGCTGGAAGGTCACGTCGGCCTTGGTCTCCAGGCGGGTGGGCGGGGTGCCGGCGCCGGTCAGGCCGTGCGAGAGGGCCATGGAGAAGCAGCTGGAGTGGGCGGCGGCGATCAGCTCCTCGGGGCTGGTCCTGCCGTTCGCCTGCTCGGCGCGCGACGGCCACGACACCGGCTGCGAGCCGATGCCGGAGGAGTCGAAGGTGACGGTGCCGCTGCCCGTGAGCAGCTCGCCCTCCCAGACGGTGTGCGCGGTACGCGTGGTGGCCACGGTGGTTCCTTTCGCGGGTGGTCGGTCCCGTTTCCGGGTTCCGTGTCCCCATCCGATCACATCCGGGCCCGCCGCATGCCGAAGACCGGCCCACACGTGGTGAACGGAAGGTGACGGTGCGTTCCGCCGGGCCTTGCGCGGTGTTCAGGCCGCCTGTTCCTCCTCCTCGGTGGCGGTGGTGAGCGGGACCTCGGGGCCGTTCGGCTCGCGCAGCCAGCGGCGCAGTACGTGGTGCACCTGTTCGGCGCCGACGAGTTCCTCGCCGTCCGCGGCCGGTGCGGACAGGCCGAGCGGGGAGAGGAGGAACGGGCGGGACCGGGCGCCGCCGAGGCCGCCGTGGGAGCCGATCTGCTCCTCGAAGGCGAGCACCTCGCCGCCGGCCGGGTCGTACGCGGAGTTCACCATGATGTCGGCGGTGTGCGGGAAGGAGTGGGTGCGCCGGACGGCGTCGGCGGCGCCGGGCCCGAAGCGGGCCAGCGGCCCGGAGGCGTCGGTCAGGTCGGCCGGCGGGACCTCGGCGCCGTGCGCGCCCAGCACCACACCGCCGTGCTCCGCGCTGCGCACCAGCAGGAAGCCGATGCCGGGGTGATGGGCGAGGGTGGTGAGCAGGGCGGGATGGCGGGCGTCGATCTCCTCCCGGGTCATGCGGTGGTGCACGTCCGGGAAGGAGATCAGGCCGAGGTTGCCGGAGGCCAGCACGATCGGCTCGGAGCCGGGGGCGGGGCGGGCGAGGGGTCCGCCCGCTCGGAGGGCGCGGGCGGGGCGGTGCTGCTCACCCGCCTCCTCCACCGGCCGGCGCAGCGCGGCCCGCACGGCGGCCCGGGCCTCGGCGCCGCTGCGGGTACGTCCCGCGCGGTGCGGCACGGGCAGTCCGCAGCCGGCGCGGACGAGGTCGCCGAGGGTGAGGCCGTAGCGGCCGTGGAAGGTCTCGCCGGGGCTCTGGCCGTGGTCGGAGAGGACGACGAGGCGGTAGGGGCGGGGGGCGTGTTCGGCGACGCGCCGGAGCAGGGCGAGCAGCAGCAGGGAGCCGTTGAGGACGAAGACGAGCAGGCCGAGGAAGAGGGCGGGGACGAGGAGCAGGAGCCGGACCAGGAGTGGCCAGACGACGGCCGACAGGACGCCGAAGGCGCCGGCGCCGCAGGCGGCGGTGACGGCGATCCGGGTGGCGCTGTCGCCGTCGGCGGACTGGAGTTGGAAGTCGGGCAGGAGGGCGGCGAGGGCCAGCATGGTGAGGGTGGAGGCCGCCCATACGGTGGTGCTCCGTCCGATCTGGCCGGCGACCCGCCGCCACGGAACGCCCCGTACGTCTCGTACGCCACGCACGCCCTGTCCACCTCATGTCCCGGCCCGCTCGACGGCCGGGCCCCGCTCCGCCTTGTCATACCGGTCCGGGGGCGCCGGCTTGTGGCTGTGCGGCTCGGCGACGGCTCAGCGGCCGTCGTAGCCGGCGGTCGGCATGGACAGCCGGCGGTGGACGCGGGCCTTCATCTGGGCGTCGTAGGCCGGTTCGGCGCGGTCGGCCGTTTCCACGCGCACTCCGCGCCGGGCGCATTCGGCGGTGAAGGCCTCGACGGAGGACAGGGCTCGGCGCAGGACGCGCAGGCTGGGGGCGACGAACACGTCGATGCCGGGGCGGACGCCGTCCCACAGGGCGCAGTGGTCGAAGCGCAGGCCGCCGACGAGGAGTTCGCGGGCGACGACGTATCCGTGCTCGGCGGCCCAGCGGGCGCACATGGCGTGCTGGCTGCGGGCGTCGACGAGGAAGGGGTCGGCCTCCAGTTCCTCCAGCGGGGTCAGGCTGGCGATGGCGGTGACCCGTACGGGCGCGGGCATGCCGGAGGCGGCCTGCGGTTGTCCCATGGCGTCCCCCTCACCTCCGGGTTTCGCCGCCGACCCTACTCCTGCCCGTAGGCTTCGGGGAGTCGCGTGAAGGAGGCGTAAGAAGGTGCCGGTGGAGATCACCTGGTGGGGTCACGCGACCTGCACGATCGAGGATGCGCGGACACGGGTGCTGACCGATCCTCTGTTCGCGCGCCCGCTCGCGCATCTGCGGCGGCGCCGGGGGGACGTGCCGCCGGCCGGGGCCCGGCGCGCGGACGTGGTGGTCGTGTCCCATCTGCACGCCGATCATCTGCATGTGCCCTTGCTGGCGTCGCTCGCGCCGGGTGCGCGCCTGCTCGTGCCCCGGGGTGCGCGGCGGGCGGTGACGGCGCTTTGCCGGCTGCGGCAGTTGCGGGTGAGCGAGGTGGCGCCGGGGGACGAGGTGTGCGTCGGTGAGGTGCGGATCCGGGTGGTGCCCGCGGCGCACGACGGGCGGCGGTTGCCGGTGGGGCCGCGCCGTGCGCCGGCGCTGGGATACGTCGTGGAGGGGGAGGCGCGGACGTATTTCGCGGGGGACACGGGGTTGTTCGACGCGATGGCGGCATGGGTCGGGCGGGTGGATGTGGCGTTGCTGCCGGTGGGCGGCTGGGGGCCGTTCCTGGGTGAGGGGCATCTGGATGCGGGGCGGGCGGCGCGGGCGCTGGCCGGGCTCGCGCCGCGGCTGGCGGTTCCGGTGCATTACGGGACGTACTGGCCGATCGGGATGGATGCGGTGCGGCCGCACGAGTTCTCCGCGCCGGGGGACGAGTTCGTGCGGCGGGCGGGGGTGGTGGCGCCGCAGGTGGTGGTGCGCAGGCTGGGGCACGGGGAGAGTGCGCGGCTGGAGGCCGCGCGGTGAGCCTGCCGGTGTCCGCGGGGGTGTGGGCGGCCGCGGCGGCGCCTGCGGGGCCGGTGGTGCCGCCGGAGTCGACGCAGCAGGCGATCGGTTACCCGTCGTTGTTCCTGCTGGTGTTGATCGGGGCGCTGGTGCCGGTGGTGCCGACGGGGGCGCTGGTGAGTTCGGCGGCGGTGGTGGCGTTCCATCAGGCGGCGCCGTTCTCGTTGGGGCTGGTGTTCGTGACGGCGTCGTCGGCGGCGTTCCTGGGGGACGGGGCGTTGTACTGGCTGGGGCGGCGTGGGATGCGGTCGCGGGGTGGGTCGCGGTGGCTGGAGGCGATCCGGTCGCGGGCGCCGGACGCTGCGCTGGCTTCGGCGCGGGGGAGGCTGGCCGGGCACGGGGTCGCGGTGCTGGTGCTGTCCCGGCTGGTGCCGGCGGGTCGGATTCCGGTGATGTTGGCTTGTCTGATGGCTGATTGGCCGCTCGGGCGGTTCGGCCGGGGGAATGTGGCGGCGTGCCTGGCGTGGGCGGCGACGTATCAGGTCATCGGGATCCTGGGGGGTTCGTTGTTCCGTGAGCCGTGGGAGGGAGTTGTGGTGGCGGTGGCGCTGACGGTGGTGGTCAGTGGGGTGCCGAGTGTGGTGCGGCGGTTTCGGTAGCGGTGTCGGGGTGGGTGTGCGTTTCGGGGTGTGGGTTCGTCGTGGTCGGTCGGGTGGTTTCCCGCGCCCTGTTCGGGGTGGTGCTCCGTTCGAGCCGGCGTGACGCTCCGACCGGAAGGTCCCACAGGTCTTCCCGTGCCAGGCCTGCCTTCTCCCAGGCCGCACGCACGCGTGTGAGTGGTTCGAGGACGGGTTCGGCGGAGAGGACGAAGGTGCCCCAGTGCATGGGTGCCATGCGGGGGGCGCCGAGGTCGAGGGTGGCCTGGACGGCTTCCTCGGGGTCGCAGTGGACGTCGCTGAGCCACCAGCGGGGGTCGTAGGCGCCGATGGGCATGAGGGCGAGGTCGATGCCGGGATAGCGGCGGCCGATGCGGGAGAACCAGTGGCCGTAGCCGGTGTCGCCGGCGAAGTAGAGGCGTCGGCCGTCGGTGCCGGTGAGGATCCAGCCGCCCCACAGGCTGCGGCAGGTGTCGGTGAGGGTGCGCTTGGACCAGTGGTGGGCGGGGACGAAGTCGAAGCGGACTCCGGCCAGTTCGGCGCCCTCCCACCAGTCGAGTTCGGTGACGTGGGTGAAGCGGCGGCGCCTGAACCAGCGGGCGAGTCCGGCGGGGACGAACAGCGGTGTGGTGCGCGGGAGTCGGCGCAGGGTGGGGGCGTCGAGGTGGTCGTAGTGGTTGTGGCTGATGACGACGGCGTCGATGCGGGGCAGGCTGTCCCAGGGGACGCCGACGGGGGTGATGCGGGCGGGGGTGCCGAGGATGCGGCGGGACCAGACGGGGTCGGTGAGGACGGTCAGGCCGCCGATGCGGACGATCCAGCTGGCGTGTCCGGCCCAGGTGACGGCGAGGGTGTGGGTGTCGGGGCGGGGCAGCGGGCCGGGTTCGACGGGGAGCAGGGGGAGGTCGGCGAGGCCTTCGGCGCCGGGGCGTACGGCGCCTTCGCGGGCGAAGCGGGCCATGGCTCTGAGGCCGGGCAGCGGGGCGGTGAGCCGGTCGTGGAACGTCCGTGGCCACACGCGGTGTTCGCCCAGGGGGCGGGGCTCGGCGAGGGGCGGGACGGAGGGGGCGAGGGGTGTCGGTGCGGCCACGGTGACGGTGGTCGTGGCCGCGGGTGCCGTGGGAGACGTGGGAGACGTGGGGGACGCGGGAGGCGTGGGCGAGGTCGTCGGTGGGGTCGTCGTGAGCGATCCTGGCTCGTGCGTCTGCTGCGTCATCGAGGGGACTCCCGTCGCTGGGCTTCGTCGCGGAGATCGTCGAGGAGCGATGTCAAGGAGATCAACGCGCGGTGCACGTGCGGCAGTTCCAACGGTGTGGGGGACGTGAGGCATTCCGCGCGTTCGTCGTCGGTGGTGCCGAGCAGGGGGCCGGTGGCGAGGCGTACGCGCAGGGCGGCGAGGTCGTCGCCGAAGCGGTGGCCGCCGGGTGCGGGCATGCCGAGGCGGGTGGTGAGGAAGTCCTCCAACTCCTGGGCGTCGCCGACTCCTTGGGCGGCGAGGGGTGCGCGCAGGGGGCCGAGGTCGGCGTAGAGGTGGCGGCCGGCCTTCGGGGGGCGGGCGAGGGCACCGGCGGCGACGAGTGTGGCGTGCGCGGCGGCGGCCACGCGCGCGTGGAGTCGTACGGCGTGCTCGCGGCGCTCGGTGACGGGCGGGGGTTCGTCGAGGGCGTAGCCGGCTGCGGCGGCGACGGGGGCGGCGACGCGGGCGCCGAGTGCGGTGAGGATGTCGAGCACGCGCGCGTGGAGGTGGAGTCCGGGTCCGGTCGCGGGGAAGCGGGCGACGGCGGCGGGCCAGCCGGGGGGCAGCAGCGAGCCGGCGAGGTCGGTGACGACGGTGACCCGGTCGGGGCGCATCTCGGCGGGGCTGAGCAGGACGGTGTCGTGGGGGTCGTGCAGGGTGTCGCGCCAGGTCTCGTCGCTGACCAGGTGCAGGCCTTCGGAGGTGGCGGCTTCGACGGTCTCGTGGAGGAGTTCGGGGGCGGCGACGGTGGCGGTGGGGTCGTCGGCGACGGACAGTACGAGCAGCCGCGGGTCGCCGCCCTCGGTGCGGACCCGGCGGACGGTCTCCAGCAGGGCGTAGGGGTCGGGGACGCCGCCGCTCTCGGCGGGGGTGGGCACGTGGTAGACGGGCCGGCCGAGGATCCGGGCGTAGGGCGCCCACCAGGCGGCGCAGGGGCGGGGTACGAGGACGTCGGCGCCGTCCGAGGCGAGGGCGGCGGTGAGGGCGAGGAGCAGGGCGGGGGCGCCGGGGCCGGCGGCGACCTGGTCGGGGACGGTGGGCAGGCCGCGCCGGGTCCAGTAGCCGCAGGCCGATTCGAGGAGGCCGGGGGCGCCGCCGACGGGCTGGGCGTCGGTGCGGCGGGCGGCGGCGGCGAGTACGGCGATGAGTTCGGGGAGCACGGGCAGGCCGTCGCCGGGCAGGGGCGGGCCGTAGCGGACGGGGCCGTGGCCCTCGGGGTCCGTGCGCCGCATGTCCGCCTCCGCGCGGTCCGTGATGGGTCGTCGTGGGCTCGTCGTGGGCTGCTGTGCAGTCCGCTGTCCGGGGTCGCGGGGTACTGCGGCCGGCGCGGGAGGGGGGCCGGTGGCCTCCGGTGGGTGTACCCGGGGGGTGGGTGACTGTGAGCGGTGCGGGCGTTGTCCGGGTCATCCTCCGGTGGGGCGGCCCGCCGCGCCGCGCCGGTGGCCGTGGAGCCGGTGGCCGGCCCCGGCGCAGGCGGCGGCGATGAGGATGCCGCCGGCGACGAGGGCGGGGACGGAGCCGGTGAAGCTGCCGCCCTGCCCGGCCTCGACACCGTGCTGCACGCCGGCCGGGGCGCAGTCGTCGCCGTCGCGGGACGGGGTGCCGTGCGACGGGGCGGCGTGCGGGGAGTCGTGCTGGGGGTCGCGGGACTCGGTGCAGGTGTGGGTGTGGGTGTCCGTGTCGGAGCAGGCGCGGCTTCCGGTGACGCCTCCCTTCCCGCTCGTGTTTCCGCTCCCGCTGGTGGGGCAGTCGCGTCCGCTGCTCTGGCACGGTACGGTGTCGCGGCACGGGGTGCGGTCGGCGCAGGACTCGCCGTCCCGGCAGCCGGTGCTCTCCCGGCAGGAGGCGTCCCCGGGCCGGCACTGGGTGCCGCCGCTGTCGGCGCAGGGTTTGGTTCCGGGGAAGAGCTGGGCCGGAGCCTCGACGGCGCCGGGCAGCGGGTCGCTGGCGGGGTCGGGCAGGGGGCCGGCCGCAGCGCCGGCGCCGAACGACGGGCCGGTCGCGCCACCGGTCAAGGGGTCGGTGGCGGAGCCGGGCAAGGGGCCGGTCACACCGCCGGACATGGGGCCGGTCACGCTGCCGGACATGGGGCCGGTCACACTGCCGGACAAAGAACCGGTCACGCCGCCGGACATGGGGCCGGTCACACTGCCGGGCGGAGGGCCGGTGGCGCCGCCGGACAAAGGACCGGTCGCGCCGCCGGACGAAGAGCCGGTCGCGCCACCGGTCGTGGCACCGGACATAGGGCCGGTCCCGCCGCCGGACCCTCCGCCGGTCATGGGGCCCGTCATGGGGCCGGTCGCGTTGCCGGGCGGAGGAGGGCCGGTGGCGTTGCCGGGCGAGGTGCCGGTCGTGGTGTCGCAGTTCGCGGCGACGACGGTGGGGAGGGGGCCGGCCGGGGCGGCGGTGGCGGTGGGGCCGGGCAGGAACAGGGCGGCACCGGCGGCGAGGGCGACGGACAGGGCACGGGCGGTGCGGCGCATGGGACGGGCTCCTCGACGGGCTGCGGCGGATCGGCGGGCCCGCGGGTACGGCGGGCGCTGCCGGACGGCGCCACGGGCACGGGGCCGGGGGCACGGGGTGTGCCCTGGTTGCCATCACAGCCCGTGCGGCGCCGGACCGCGCGTCGCCGGACCCCATTCGCGGGACGGGGACGCCCAGCCGGGTGACGGGGGCGCGCGGTGCCTGTTCGGGTCGGTGCGGGGGCGGACACGTGGTGGTACGGCGCGGTCGGCGGCCGGCATGGGCGGACGCCGGCGCCGGTGTCACTGCCGGGCCCGGCGAGGAGGTTCTGCCGTGCCGCGGGCCTGGCGGTCGCGGGGCAGGGGGTGGGGTGCGGCGGTGTCCGGCACGGCACTGCGCGGCGCGGTACGGCGGTGGGTACGGCGCGGTCGGCGACCGGCGCGGCAGGGTTCGGGCGCGGGCAGGTGGGGGCGAAGGCCGGGCAGGGGCGGCCCCGGGGTGTGGGCGCGGGTGGCGGTCAGGTGCCGGCGGTGCGCGGGGTGGCGGTGTCGCCGCAGCAGCGGTCGCGGGCGCCCTCGCGGGTGCGGCCCGCGCTGACGAGGCGGCGCGGGTTGCGGCGCAGGTACTCGCCCTCCAGCTGCGCCATGCGCTCGTTGTGGGCCCGCAGCGCGTCGTTGGAGCCGTACAGCAGGGTGTCGTGGCGCGTGCGGTGGATCGTCTCCAGCTCTTTCATGAGCTGCTGGTCGTCCAGTCGGCTGGGGTCGACTCCGGTCATGGTGGTGCCCCGCTCGTCGTGTCCGTGGTCCCGGCCCCGAGCGTGCTGCCGGGAGGATCCCGGGAGGCCGGGGTTCCTGCCATCCACCATACGAAGATCCCGCGCCCTGAGCCTGCGAAGGCCCGGGGGCGCGGGGTGCGGGGGTCAGCGGGCGCGTTCGACGCGGCGTTCGTCCCAGACGGGTTCCGGGGTCTCGCGGACGCGGCCGTCGGTGCCGAAGACGAGGTAGCGGTCGAAGGAGCGGGCGAACCAGCGGTCGTGGGTGACGGCGAGGACCGTGCCGTCGAAGGCCTCCATGCCTTCCTGGAGGGCCTCGGCCGATTCCAGGTCGAGGTTGTCGGTGGGCTCGTCGAGGAGCAGCGCGGTGGCGCCGGCGAGCTCCAGCAGGAGGATCTGGAAGCGGGCCTGCTGGCCGCCGGAGAGCCGGTCGAAGGCCTGCTCTGCCTGCTGGGTCAGCTCGTAGCGGCGCAGCCGGGACATGGCCGGGCCCCGGTCCTGGGCGTGTTCCTTCCACAGGATGTCGAGGAGGGTGCGGCCGTGGAGTTCGGGGTGGGCGTGGGTCTGGGCGAAGTGGCCGGGGACGACGCGTGCGCCGAGTTTCCACTCCCCCGTGTGTGCCACGTCGTCGCCGGCGAGGAGGCGCAGGAAGTGGGACTTGCCGGAGCCGTTGGAGCCGAGGACGGCGACCCGTTCGCCGTAGAAGACCTCCAGGTCGAAGGGTTTCATCAGGCCGGTCAGTTCAAGTCCCTTGCAGGTGACGGCTCTTACGCCGGTGCGGCCGCCCTTGAGGCGCATGGTGATGTCCTGTTCGCGGGGCGGCTCCGGGGGCGGGCCGGCCTCCTCGAACTTGCGCAGGCGGGTCTGTGCGGCGGCGTAGCGGGAGGCCAGCTCGTGGGAGACGGTGGCCGCCTGGCGGAGGCTCAGCACGAGCTTCTTGAGCTGGGCGTGTTTCTCGTCCCAGCGGCGGCGCAGTTCCTCGAAGCGGGCGAAGCGTTCGCGGCGGGCGTCGTGGTAGGTGGCGAAGCCGGCGCCGTGCACCCAGGCGTCGGCGCCGGCCGGGCCCGGTTCGACGGAGATGATCTTCTCGGCGGCGCGGGCGAGGAGTTCGCGGTCGTGGGAGACGAACAGGACCGTCTTGCGGGTCTGCTTCAGCTGCTCCTCGAGCCAGCGTTTGCCGGGTACGTCGAGGTAGTTGTCGGGCTCGTCCAGCAGGAGGACCTCGTCGGTGCCGCGCAGCAGGGCTTCGAGGACGAGGCGCTTCTGCTCGCCGCCGGAGAGGGTGCGCACCTGCCGCCACTGGGCCGTGTCGTAGGGCATGCCGAGCGCGGCGGTGGTGCACACGTCCCACAGGGTCTCGGCCTCGTAGCCGCGGGCCTCGGCCCAGTCGGCGAGGGCCTGGGCGTAGGCGAGCTGGGCGGTTTCGTCGTCGACGGTCATGATCGCGTGCTCGGCGTCGTCGACGGCCTTGGCCGCTTCGCGGATGCGGGGCGGGGCGACGGAGACGAGCAGGTCGCGTACGGTCGTCTCGTCGCGTACGGAGCCCACGAACTGGCGCATGACGCCGAGGCCGCCGGTGACGGTGACGGTGCCGCCGTGAGGTTTCAGCTCGCCGGAGATCAGCCGCAGCAGGGTGGTCTTGCCGGCGCCGTTCGGGCCGACCAGGGCGACGGCGGAGCCTTCGCCGACGCGGAAGGACACGTCCCCGAGGAGGGTCCTCCCGTCGGGGAGGTGGTACTCGAGGTGTGCGGCTTCCAGATGTCCCATGACCTGGCATTGTGCGGGGTGGGCGGTGAACAGGGCAAACGCTTATCGGGGGGCGTTCGGTGCCGGGGCGGTCAGCGGGCCGCGTCGAGGGGTTCTCCCGTCGGCCCGGGCTCTCCGGCCGGTTCCACCGCGGCGCCCTGCCAGGAGATCGTCTTCCAGCCGTCGGCCGGGGTTCCCTCCAGGACGATCACGCCGGTGTTGTGGAGGGGGCGGGCGGCGGCGAAGGCGGCGTCGACGTTGTCGGCGCGGGCGGCGGTCCACAGGCGGATCGCGGCGCCGTGGCTGACGAGGGCGGCGGTGCCGGCGCCGCCGGCCGCGGCCTCGGCGACGACGGCGTCGTACCGGGCGAGGGCCGCCTCGCCGCTCTCCCCGCCGGGGATGCGCCGGGTGGTGTCGCCGGCCGCCCACGCGAAGATGGTGTGCATGTACTCCCGGCCCTCGGTGGACTCGCCGGGCAGCATCTCCAGGTCGCCGGCGGACACCTCGCGGATGCCGTCGCGGACGATGGTTTCGAGGCCCCGGGCGGCGGCCAGCGGGGCCGCCGTCAGCTGGGTGCGCAGCAGGGTGGAGACGTAGAGGGCGTCGATGTGCTCGTCGGCGAGCGCCTCGGGCAGGGCGGCGGCCTGTGCCTCGCCGAGCGGGGTGAGTCCCGGTCCGGGGACGGCGGTGTCCAGGCGGTGGTCCACGTTGGAGGGGGTCTCGCCATGGCGGACGAGGAGCAGACGCATGCGGGGTTCTCCCTTCGCGCCGGTCATGCGCCCGGCGCACGCGCACACGGAAGCGGGCACCTCAGGGTATCCGCACGCGGGCGGGGGCCGGTCCGCCGGGCGCGCGCCCGCCGTCGCGCGGCCCTTGCGCGGCAGCGTCCGCACACACACGATTTCTGACGTACCGTCAGTCCATGATGCGAAACGACGGTCTCATCATTCGGCATGCGCGCGTACGGTGATCCGTACCACCGTCGGACACCGCCGGACCAGAGGTGAAGGGGAACCGCCATGCCGAGAGCACGGGAGACGGCCGTCTACACGCACGGGCACCACGCGTCGGTGCTGCGTTCGCACACCTGGCGGACCGCCGCCAACTCCGCGGCGTATCTGCTCGGTTCGCTGAAGCCGCACATGAAGATCCTGGACATCGGCTGCGGTCCCGGGACCATCACCGCGGACCTGGCGGAGCTGGTCCCCGACGGTCATGTCACCGGTGTCGACCACGCGCCCGGCATCCTGGAGCAGGCCCGGGCCACCGCGCAGGCGCGCGGGCTGGCCAACGTGGACTTCGCGGTCGCCGACGTCCACGCCCTGGACCATCCGGACGACACGTTCTGCGTGGTCCACGCCCACCAGGTGCTCCAGCACGTCGGCGACCCGGTGCAGGCGCTGCGCGAGATGCGCCGGGTGACGAGGCCGGGCGGGTTCATCGCGGTACGCGACGCGGACTACGCGGCGATGACCTGGTACCCGGCGGTGCCCGGCCTGGACGACTGGCTGGATCTGTACGAGCGGGTGGCCCGGGCCAACGGCGGCGAGCCGGACGCCGGGCGCCGGCTGCTGGCGTGGGCGCGGGCCGCCGGGCTGCGGGACATCACCGCGACGTCCGCCACCTGGACGTTCGCCACGCCCGAGGAGCGGGCCTGGTGGAGCGGGCTGTGGGCGGACCGCACCGTGGCCTCCGCCTACGCGGAGCGGGCCGTGCAGGGCGGGCACGCGACCGAGGAGCGGCTGCGGGCGGTGGCCGAGGCGTGGCGGGACTGGGGCCGGCGGGAGGACGGCTGGTTCGGCGTGCTGCACGGGGAGATCCTGTGCCGCAAGGAGGCCTGAGGGTCAGCGGGGTTCCTCGCCCGTGAAGGAGTACCGGGTCTCCTCGCCCGTGAAGGAGTACGCGGCCCAGGGACCGGTGAGTTCCACCCGGACTCCCGGTTCCTCGGCCCGCGTGCGGTCCACCAGTTCCACGAACTCCTCGCAGTGCGCCCGGGGCACCAGATAGGCCGCGTCGAGCACGTTCCGGGCCGCGTGGCCCGGCGGGGTGCACGCCGGGACGCGCACGCGGCAGGCCTCCGCCCGCCCGGCGAGGCGTTCGTGCAGGGTGCGGACGAAGGCCTCCCCCGGCTCGGCGGCGAAGCCGGGCCCGGCAGGCACACCGGCGTCGGCGGCGGAACCGGGCTCGCGGGCGGATCCGGGGGCGGCCGTCGGCTGCGTGTACACCTTCACGCCCCACTCCACCCGGCCCTCCAGCCGGTCCAGGACCCGGCGGAAGGAGTCCTCGTGGGTCTCCAGCAGCGTGCGCACCACGCTGTCGTCCTCGCAGACGGTCCCGAGCCGCAGCGGCAGCGGGGTGGTGACCGTGGCCAGCGCGGCGATCACACCGCGGTGCGCGCGGACGGTCGCCGCCAGCCACACCGGGTCCTCCAGGTGGGCCTGGAAGGCCTCCTCGCCGAAGTCGGCCTCGGGCACCGTACTGACGACCGCGACCAGCCCGCGGTGGCGCAGCAGGCCCGGCGGGGCGCCCGCGACGCCCGTCAGCTGGGACTGAAGGGGCGTGTCGAAGGGGCGGCAGACGGCATAGACGTAGCGCAGGCCGGCCATGGTCCCTCCTTTGCTCCAGCTCCAGACTGACCCTGCGGGCGCGCCCGCGCCACAGAGGCCGGCGCGGACCACTGCGGCGTCGGCCGGCCGTGTCGCCGGCCGGCCGTGTCGCCGCTCAGTGCGCGGCCTTCTCCTCCACCAGCAGTTTCACGGCGTTCACGATGCCCACGGCGTCGATGCCGGCCGCGTTCAGCTGCTCGTCGGGCGCGGCCGAGCCCGGCATGGTGCGCACCGCGAGCCGGACCAGCCGGGGCACGGGCCGGCCGTCGGCGAAGGCCTCCGCGACGGCGTCGCCGAGGCCGCCCTCGGGGTGGTGGTCCTCGACGGTGAGCAGGCAGCCGGTCTCGTCGGCGGCCCGGCGCAGGGTCTCGGTGTCGACGGGCTTGACGGAGTACAGGTCGATCACCCGGACCCGGATGCCGTCCTCGGCGAGCCGGTCGGCCGCCGCGAGCGCCTCGGGCACGGTGACCCCGGCCGCGACCACGCTCACCCGGTCCTCGTCACTGGCGCGCAGCGTCCTGCTGCCGCCGACGGGGAACTCCTCACCGGGCCCGTAGATCACCGGTGTCGCGCCGCGCGAGGTGCGCAGATACCGGATGCCGTCGAGGCCGGCCATGGCCGCGACCAGGCGGGCGGTCTGGTTGGCGTCGCACGGGTAGAGCACCGTCGAGCCGTACACGCCACGGAACATCGCCAGGTCCTCCAGGCCCATCTGGGAGGGCCCGTCCTGCCCGATGGCGACACCGGCGTGCGAGCCGACCAGGTTGATCCCGGCGCCGCTGACGGACGCCATGCGCACGAAGTCGTGAGCGCGGGTGAGGAACGCGGCGAACGTGGAGGCGTACGGCAGCCAGCCGCGCGCGGCCATGCCGACGCTGCAGGCGACGAGCTGCTGTTCGGCGATGTAGCACTCGAAGAACCGCTCGGGGTGGGCTTTGGCGAAGGCCTCGGTGCGGGTGGAGTCGCCGACCTCCCCGTCCAGGGCGACCACGTCGCCGCGGGCGGTGCCGAGCGCGGCGAGGGCCGCGCCGAAGGCGTCCCGGGTGGCGACCTCGTCGCCCTCGTCGTAGCTCGGGAGCAGGACCGCCTCGGTGGTGCGGTCGCGCAGCGCGGCGGCGGCGGGCGGCTCGCCGACGCGGACGTGGACGTCGCGCGGTCCGCCGAGTTCGGCGACGGCCTCCTCGGGGTGGGGCAGCGGCTTGCCGTGCAGGCCCTCGTGGTCCTCGGCGGCGGCGACTCCCCGGCCCTTGAGGGTGCGGGCGAGGACGACGACGGGCTGCCCGGTGGTGGCCAGTGCCTCGCGGTAGGCCTGGTCGATCTTCTCGATGTCGTGGCCGTCGGTCTCGACGGCGTGCCAGCCGAAGGCCCTGAAGCGGCGGGCGTAGGCGTCGAGGTCGTGGCCGTGCCGGGTGGGGCCGCGCTGGCCGAGCCGGTTGACGTCCACGATCGTGATCAGGTTGTCCAGCTGCTCGTACCCGGCGTGTTCGGCGGCCTCCCACACCGAGCCCTCCGCCAGTTCGCTGTCCCCGCACAGCACCCACACGCGGTAGCCGGTGCGCTCCAGGCGTTTGCCGCACAGGGCGATGCCGACGCCGACGGGCAGGCCCTGGCCGAGGGAGCCGGTGGCCGTCTCCACCCAGGGCAGCCGCCGGGGCGTGGGGTGCCCCTCCAGTCGGCTGCCGAGTTTACGGAACGTGAGGAGTTCGCCGTCCTCGACCGCGCCGGCCGCCTTGTAGGCGGCGTACAGCAGGGGTGAGGCGTGGCCCTTGGACAGGACGAAGCGGTCGTTGCCGGGGTGCTCGGGGCGTTCGAAGTCGTAGCGCAGGTGCTGCCCCAGCAGGACGGCCATCAGGTCGGCGGCGGACATCGAGGAGGTGGGGTGCCCGGAGCCCGCGGCGGCGGAGGCGCGTACGCTGTCGACGCGCAACTGCGCGGCGAGTTCGGAGAGTTCGTCGAGTTCGGCGGTGTTCATGGTTCTCCACGGATCGTTGTGCAGGTCGGCTCAGGGGAGGTTTTCCGTGTATCCGTGAGCACGGCACTCAAACGCCCCGCCGGTCACCCGAACGGCATGGCGGTGTGCGGCCGGCTCCGGCGGCGCCACCGTCGGCCGGGAAGTCCAACTAGGCTCGTTGGTATGGAGATTCTTGGCGCCACACTGCGCATCTGCGTCGACGACCTCGAAGCCGCGGTCCCGTTCTACGAGCGGCTGGCGGGCGGCAGAGCCCAGCGGTTCGCGCGCGGTGGGGTGCAGGTCGCCGCGATCGGGTCCTTTCTGCTGATGAGCGGGCCGCAGGCGGAGCTGGAGATTCTCCGGAAGGTGACGGCGACCATCGCGGTGCAGGACGTGGCGCAGGCGCACGAGGTGCTGACCGGTCTCGGCGCGCGGATCCTCGCCGGGCCGCTGCCGAGCCCGGCCGGGCGCAGTCTGCTGGTGATGCATCCGGACGGGACCGTCTTCGAGTACGTGGACCAGCAGCGGGCCTGAGCCGCCTCGCTACGGCTGGTCCGGGCGCATCCGGAAGTCGAGGCGGGCGGGCAGCGGCTCGTCGGTGAGCCGGGACCACAGCCGGCCGATCGTCTCCTCGCCCTCGCGCAGGTCGGCGACCTCGACGTCCTCGTCGAGGACGGCCCGCGCCGCCTCGGGCCGGCCCTCGGCGAGCAGCAGTTCTGCCTCAAGGAGGCGGAAGCGGCCGCGCTCGCGCACGGCGGGCGGCAGCCGGTCCCACCCGGCGCGGGCCTCGGCCGTGCGCCGCACCCGCAGCAGGGCCCGGAGGGTCTCGCGGCCGAGCGCGGCCCGGGCGGCGGCCCAGATCCCGCCGTCGTCGCCGGCGCCGTCGCCGTCGCCGTCGCCTGGGGTGTGTGCCGTGTCCTCCGGGCCGTGAGGCAGGGCGCGGCACAGGTCGTCGAAGGCGTCCGCGTAGCGTGCGGCGGCCCGCTCGTGGTGGCCGGACGCCTGGTCGGCGACGGCGAGGCAGCGCAGCGACGGCCAGCGGGAGGACGCCCGTCGCAGGGAGCGTTCCCAGCTGCGGACGGCCTGGGCGCGGTCGCCGGCGTGCCACTGGGCGACTCCGAGGTGGTACTCGGTGTGCGGGGTGGCGGGCGCGGTCTCCAGCATGTCCCGCCAGTGCGGGGCGACGAGGCTCTCGCCGGGCGGACCTGCCCGGTGCGGCTCGGGCAGCGTGCCGGTGCGCAGCAGTTCCCGCCAGGGCGTCTGGGCCTCGCCCAGGGTGGACTCGGGGAACGGGGTGCCGGGCAGCTTCCCGTCGGAGTGCAGCACCTCCAGGGCGCCCCAGCCGGAACCGGCGGCCAGGATCGCGGCCGGTTCGGTGTCGGCGCACGGCAGCCACTGGGCGTAGGCCTGCTCGACGCGGGCGCGGGGCAGGGTCGCCTCCAGCCGGTCCTCGGCGCCCCGGACCGCCCGGGTCCACTCCCCCTCACCCGGCGTGTCGAGCGGGCCGTACGCCTCCAGCCAGGACACCTCGCTCTGCGCCTCAAGCCGGACGTGTTCGAGCTGGGTGCGGGCGAGGCCGGCCTGGATCTCGCAGTAGCCGCCGGTGCCGGGCTCGGTCAGCCACCGCTGCCAGCGCCGGCCGCCGGGCAGGTGGCCCCACACGAAGAGCTTGCGGCCGCGCAGGGTGTCGGTGGAGGTCTGCACCAGTCCGTGCCCGTCGGCGTCGAGGGCGGCGATCCAGCGGCGCCGGGCGTCCGGCACCTCGTAGAAGTAGTCGGCGGCGTAGGGGCTGTCGAGGGGGCGGGTGCGGTCGATGCCGTCGTACGTGGGCACCGGGACCCGGCGCAGGCGGCGTTCGTAGCCGATGGGGGCACCTCCCACGAAGTGGGGGAGCCAGGCCTCGTCGGCGGGTGCGAGGACGCGGACGTCCTCCGGTACCGCGATGTTGGACCACCAGTAGGCGGGCACCGGGCGCTCGTGCGGGTTGCGGATCCGGACGCCGACGTAGAGGAAGTCGGAGCCGTCGGGCAGCCACAGGTCAACCTGGAAGGGCAGGTCGCGCAGCCGCTCCCACTCCCACAGGCGCAGCATCTCGCCGCCGTCGGGCGCGGGGACGCGGGCGGCGTGCAGCGGGGCGCAGGACAGGGTGGTGTGGCCGGTGGCACCGATGTTCCATTCGATGCCGCCGGAGTACCAGGCGCCGTTGAGGGCGAAGCCGGCGGGCTGGAACACCGGGTTGCGGTAGAGGAGTTCGCGTCCGGTGGGCAGGTGGAGGAGGGAGGCGACGCGGCCGCCGAGGCCGGGCAGGACGGTGGCGCGCAGCCGGTCGTTCTCGATCACCAGGGCGTCCAGGGCGCGCGGTGTGCGGGTTCTGCCGTAGCCGTCACGGACGCGGACCGGGAGCAGGCTGGTGAGCGGCTCGTGGTCGAGTTGCCGAACCTCCCCCGCTCTCGGCTTCGCTCGAGCGGGGGCACCCCCACCCCGGGGCATCCCTTCCCGGTCGCGGTCGTCGATGCGGTGGACCTCGTCGAGGAGGTGCAGCGGGGGCAGGGGGTTGTCCGGGCCCAACTCGGCGGCGGGCAGGGTCAGTACCTCACGTCGGATCCTCGTCACGATCACCATGGAACCCGGAGCGCGAGCCACTGCCCAGGGGAGCTGCCGGTCAGGATTGCGCAAAGGCGGCCACGACCACGTCGGCGTCCGGGTGCGCATGGAAACCGTCGAGGGCGGGCACCTCGGGGTCACGGACGCCGAAGAACCGTACGTCCCTCCTGCCGGTCGCCCCCCGTCGTGGCGCGGGGGCACGACGTTCGTGACAGCCGGGGGCGCGCGGGCGCAGGCCCAGGTCGCAGGGGGCGTCGGGCACGACCGGCCCGCGCAGGGCGGGTCCCCTCACCGCGCCGAGGCGCTCAGCTGCCGGTCCGCATCTCGACGGTCAGCGCCCAGCGTTCGTGGTCGCGCCAGGCCCCGTCGATGTGGATCATGGCGGGCGAGAAGCCCTCCAGCCGGAAGCCGGCGCCGCGCGCCAGCGCGACGGAGGCGGTGTTCTCGGGCTGCACGTTGATCTCCAGCCGGTGCAGGCCGAGGGGACCGAAGGCGTAGTCGACGACCAGGTCGAGGCCCTCGCGCATCAGGCCGCGCCCGGCGGCGTGCGCGAAGGCGCCGTAGCCGAGCGCGCCGCACTGGAAGCCGCCCCGCACGATGTTGTTGATGTTGATGAAGCCCGCGATGGCCCCACCGCCCCCGCTGCCCCCGTCGTCCTTCTCGCAGACCAGGAAGCCGGCCTTCGTCGGGTCCTCGATCAGCCGGCCCGCGTAGGCGGCGTAGGCCTCGTCGTTGTCCGGCGGGAACAGCCAGGGCCGGTGCAGGTCCTTGCTCTCGCGGGTGCGGGCCGTGAACTCGGGTCCGTCCTGGAGGGTGAAGTGACGGACGGCCACGCGGGGGCCCTGGGCGAGGTAGTGGGGCGCGGTGTGCGGCATCCGGCCAGCGTACGACGTCAGCGGCCGTGCCGCATCCGCGCACCGGGCCCGGCGGCGGGCCCGGTGCGGTCAGCGCAGGGCCGGCTCGTCCAGGGTCAACGTGGCGGTGTCCGCGTCGAGTTCGGCCGCGACACCGAAGGGGATCGTCAGCGCGCCCGCGCAGTGCCCGAAGCCGAACTCCTCCACCACCGGCACGCCGAGCGCCCCGAGCCGGTCGGCGAGCATGGGCCGCACCGCGGCGTAGTCGCCGCACCTCTCCCAGGAGCCGAGCAGGATCCCGCGCACGCCCTCCAGCCAGCCGGCGCGCAGGAGTTGGGTGAGGTAGCGGTCCAGGCGGTACGCCTCCTCGCCGACGTCCTCCAGGCACAGCAGCCCGCCGGCCGCCGAGGGGCGGGCGTGCGGGGTGCCGAGGTCGGTGGCGAGCAGGGCCGGGCAGCCGCCGAGGGTGATGCCGCGGGCGCGGCCGGGCACGAGGGCCGTGCCGCCGGAGGCGATGGTGCGGACCGTCTCCGGGGCGAAGAGGGTGGCCTTCAGGTGTTCCTGTGCCCGGGTGTTCTTGATGAAGTCGATGCCCGCCGCCATCGGCCCGTACAGGGTGGCGAGTCCGAGGCGGGTGGCGAAGGCCTCGTGCAGGGAGGTGATGTCACTGAAGCCGAGGAAGACCTTCGGCCCGGCGGCGCGCATCGCGTCCCAGTCCAGCAGGTCGATCATGCGTTGTGCGCCGTAGCCGCCGCGGGCGCACAGGACGGCGTCGACCGTGGGGTCGCACCAGGCGTTCTGCAGGTCGGACGCGCGGTCGGCGTCGCTGCCGGCGAGGTAGGCGAACTCGCCGTGCCGGTCGAGGACATGGGGTGCGGCGACCGGGTCGAGGTCCCAGCCGCGCAGCACGTCGAGCCCGGCCTGGAGGCGCTCCTCGGGCACCGGCCCGCTGGGGGCGACGACGGCGACGCGGGCGCCGGGGGCCAGCCGCCTCGGCCGGGCCAGTTCCTTCATGTCCTTCACGGGTGCAGCTCCAGTCTCGGGACATCGGGCGCATCCAGCCCGAACACCTGAGCGTACAGCGATATCTCCGCCTCCAGCGCGCGCACCATCGTCTCGGCCCGCCGGAATCCGTGCCCCTCCCCCGCGAACGTCAGATAGGCGTGCGGCACGCCGCGGCCCCGGATCCGGGTGAGGAGGCGTTCACACTGGGCGGGCGGGCAGATCACGTCGTCCAGGCCCTGGAGCAGCAGGAACGGCACGGTGAGCCGGTCGGCGTGGGTGAGGGGCGAGCGTTCGGCGTACCGGTCCGGCACCTCGGCGAACGGCCCGATCAGCGACTCCAGGTAGCGGGACTCGAAGTCGTGGGTCTCGCCGGGGCCCCAGGTGGTGAGGTCGAGGACGGGGTAGGCGATGGTGCCGCAGGCGTAGACGTCGGTGGTGGCCAGGGAGGCGGCGGCGGTCCAGCCGCCGGCGCTGCCGCCGCGGACGGCGAGCCGGGCGGGGTCGGCGGTGCCCTCCTCGGCAAGGGCGCGGGCGACGGCCGCGCAGTCCTCGACGTCGACGACGCCCCACTGCTCGTGCAGCCGCTCGCGGTAGGCGCGGCCGTATCCGGTGGAGCCGCCGTAGTTCACCTCGGCGACGCCGATGCCGCGCGAGGTGAAGTAGGCGACGGAGAGGTCCAGTACGAGGGGTGCCCTGCTGGTGGGGCCGCCGTGCGCCCAGATGACGTAGGGCGGGGCCTCGCCGTGGGGTGCGGTGCGGGCGGGGTGGCGGGGCGGGTGGATGTGGGCGTGCACCTCGCGGCCGCCGGGGCCGGTGAAGGTGCGGGTGCGGGGCTTCGGGTAGTAGGCGGGGTCGACGGCGTCCCGGTGCCGGGCGCCGACGGCGCGGGCCCGGCCGGTGACGGTGTCCAGTTCGACCACCTCGTGGCCGGTGCGGGGGCCGGCGCCGACCGCGACGACCCGGCTGCCGTGGGCGGCGAGGGCGGGCGCGAACTCGGTCCAGGGTCCGGCGGCGTCGACGACCTCGCCGGATTCTGTATCCAGTATTCCGAGTACGGTCGACCCTCTACCGTGTACGACCGCGACCAGCCCGTTGTCCAGCGGCGCGAACCAGCGCAGGCCCGGTTTCCACAGCGGGCCCGCGAACTCCTCCTCGCGGGGGCAGAGCGGGGTGCCGTCGCGGTAGAGGTTCCACCAGCCGCTGCGGTCGCTCGTATACAGAAGACTGCCGTCCGTATGCCATTCCGCCTGGGCGACCGCCTCGCCCGGCCCGCCGGCGACCGTGTGGACGGTATGCGGTATTCCGTCGGCACCGATCTCACCGACGCGCAGTTCCGTCCCCTCCCACGGCATCCGCGGATGGTCCCAGGCGAGCCACGCGGCCCGGCGGCCGTCGGGCGAGACGCGCGGGCCGGTGACGAACCGGTGCCGGCCGTCGGTGAGTTCGCGCACCGCGCCGCGGTCCTCGGCGGCGGATCCGTCGAGGGGTACGGCGGCCAGGAGGCGGCGGACGTCGCCGGGGCCGTCCCCGGTGAACTCCTCCAGCACGCACCACACTTCGCCGCGGGCGATGTCCAGGTGCGGGTCCGCCCAGCGCAGGCCCGCGCCGACCGGGGAGAGCGGGGTCAGCGGGCGCGGCTCGCCGCCGGGCTCGTACCGGTACAGCCGCTGGTCGGCGAAGTGCGTGAAGACGATCAGCGGCCGGCCGTCCCGCGTCGCTCCGGTCCAGGGGCGGCCGCCGTACTCGACGACCCGGTTGCGCACGTTCCACGGCGCGGGCAGCACGGTCTCCTGCGTGCCGTGGGCGGTGCGGCGCACCAGGGCCCGGCGGCCGCCCTCGGCGGGGCGGGGCTCGGTCCACCACACCTCGTCCCCGACGAACTCCACCCACTCCGGGTGTCCGTCGTGTGCGGCGGCCAGCGTCGCGTCGACGGGTGACGGCCAGGTTCCGTACGGTGCGGTCAGCACTCCGGTGTCCTCCTTCGTCGGGACAGCACACCTAGGCCGTGCGCAGGAAGCGGTCGAGCACGCGGACGCCGAAGTGGAGCGCCTCGACGGGTACGCGTTCGTCCACGCCGTGGAAGAGGGCCTGGTAGTCGAGGTCCTCGGGCAGCTCCAGCGGGGTGAAGCCGTAGCCGGTGATGCCGAGCCGGGAGAACTGCTTGGCGTCGGTGCCGCCGGACATGCAGTACGGCACCACGTGCCCGTCCGGTGCGAACTCCTCGACGGCGGCCCGCATCCGTGCGAAGGTCGGCGAGTCCACCGGCGCCTGCAGGGCCTCCTCGCGGTGTGCGAACTCCCAGTGCACGTCGGGGCCGGTCAGCTCGTCGAGGGTGTCGGTGAACTCCTCCTCGCCGCCCGGCAGATACCGCCCGTCGACGTAGGCGACGGCCTCGCCGGGGATCACGTTGAGCTTGTAACCCGCCTGCAGCATGGTCGGGTTGGCACTGTTGCGGACGGTCGCCTCCACGAGCCTGGCGGCCGGGCCGAGCTTGTGCAGCAGCCGGTCCACGTCCCGGAAGTCGGGCTCGATGCCGTAGAGGGCGGCGAGTTCGGTGAGCGCGGCCCGCGCGGTCGGGGTGAGGCGCAGCGGCCACTGGTGCTCGCCGATGCGGGTGACGGCGGCGGCGAGCCGGGTGACCGCGTTCTCCGGGTTCACCTTGGAGCCGTGTCCGGACCGGCCGCGCGCGGTGAGTTTCAGCCAGCCGGTGCCCCGCTCCCCGGCCGCGATCGGGTAGATCCGGTGACCGGCGCCGTCGTGGAAGGTGAAGGCGCCGGACTCGCTGACGCCCTCGGTGCAGCCCTCGAAGAGTTCGGGGTGGCGGTCGGCGAGGAAGCCGGAGCCGTCCTCGGCGCTGGCCTCCTCGTCGGCGGTGAACGCGATGACGAGGTCCCGGCGGGGCCGTACGCCGCGGCGGGCCCAGGAGCGGACGACCGCGAGGATCATCGCGTCCATGTTCTTCATGTCGACGGCGCCGCGCCCCCACACCACCCCGTCGCGGATCTCCCCGGAGAAGGGGGGCACGCTCCAGTCGGCGGCCTCGGCGGGCACGACGTCGAGATGACCGTGGACGAGCAGCGCGTCGGTGCCGGGGTCGGTGCCCTCGATGCGGGCGACGACGTTGGTGCGGCCGGGTGTGCGCTCCAGCAGCAGCGGCTGAAGGCCCGCGCCGGCCAGCCGTTCGGCGGCGTACTCGGCGGCGGGCCGCTCCCGGCAGTCCCCGCCGCCGCGGTTGGTGGTGTCGATGCGGATCAGGCCGGAGGTGAACTCCACGACCTCGGCCAGGGCCTGCTCGTCGACCCGCTCAGCGGTCTGCTCGTCGACCTGCCGGTCAGCCATACTGTTCCTCCACGGCGGCGGAGACGATCGTGGTGACCGCCTTGAACGTCCGGATCCCCTCGTACATCGTGGCGCTGGTGTACGCCACCTTCCGCTCCCCGATCCGCGCGACCCCGGGGACGACGGTGGCGGCCATCCCCAGATGCTCGGCGTCGAACTCGACCGCGACGGTGAACGGCCCGGCCTGCACCGGTTCCTGAGGGACCGCCAGCCGGGCCGCCTCCTTGGCGGCCGCGCGGATGTCGGCGGCGGTGCGGGCCGGTGTGCGGCAGATCGCGGCGTAGCGCGACACATGGTCCTTGACGGCGACCTTCAGCGCCTCGGGGGCGTAGCCGAGCGCGTCCTCGCAGGCGAGGTCGTCGCCGGTGACGAGGACGACGGGCACGCCGTACTCGGCGACGACGTGCGCGTTGAGCAGACCCTCGCTGGCGCGGACGTCGTTCAGCCACACCCCGGTGATCTGGTTGGCGAGGTAGGTGTGGGCGAGGACGCCCTCCGTACCGGCGCCCGCGTGGTAGCCGACGAAGGCGATACCGTCGACGTCGCCGTGCTGCACGCCCTCCACCATGGAGAGGGTCTTGTGCCGTCCGGTGATCATCTCGACCCGCTCGTCCAGCCGCTCCAGCAGCAGGTTGCGCATGGTCCAGTGGGCCTCGTTGACGAGCACCTGGTCGGCGCCGCCGTCGAAGAAGCCCTGCGCGGCGGCGTTCACGTCCGAGGTGAACATGGACCGGCACCGCTCCCACTGCGGTGTCCCCGGCAGTACGTCGGCCGGCCACGTGACGCCCGTGGCCCCTTCCATGTCGGCACTGATGAGGATCTTCATGGTGCTTCACGGTACGCGTCGGCGGGGGAACTTCCTACGAGGCGGAACGGAGGCCGAGCCCGCTGCCCGGAACTCTGTCGAGGGGCGGGCCGGCCGCCACGCCGGGCGTACTCTGCGGGCTGTGACGGTGAGATACGTGTGGGACGGCAGCAGGGTCAGGACGCTGAAGGACCTCTGGCGGGTCGTCGGCGAAAGCATGGGCTGCGGCGGCTGCTTCGGGCGGAACCTCGATGCCTTCGCCGACTGCCTCCGCGGCGGCTTCGGGACACCGGACGACGGTGACTTCGAGATCGAGTGGCGTGATCACGAAGTGTCCCGCCGGCACCTCGGACACCACGAGACGGCTCGTCAGCTCGAGATGTGGCTCGCCCGCTGCCACCCGACGCACAAGGACCGCATGGCCGCCAGGCTCGCGGAAGCCCGCGCGGGACGTGGCCCGACGGCCTTCGACTGGCTGGTCGAGATCGTCGAAGAAGAACGTCCCGGGGGTCTGAGGCTTCGGTAGGAGCACGGCGGACTCGTCACAGATCGGACGGCCGGCCTGCGTCGACGCGGCCGGCCGGACGGGCCGGACTGCTCACGGGCCGCCCGGCCGAGGCCGCCGGAGGCGAGCCGGCAGTCGAAGAACACACGGATGGGCCCCCGCCCCCCCGTCGGCGTGCCCGAATTCGTTCCGGACCCACCAGCGAGCCCCAGGGCCGTCACAGGCCCGGCCCTTCGATCCTCTGGGAATACCAGGGCGGTACGTACGACGACGGCGCCGAGAACTGCGGCACCGTCAGCGCCTGGGCCGGCGCAATCGCCCAGTGCCCGACGACCGCCGGCCGCCGGTCGCTCGTCTGCGCTGCGGCCGGAGAAGAGTCGGCGGGTGTCCCTCACGGGGCGGGCGCGGAGTAGCACAGCCGGGTACGTCCCGGCGGAGTCGTCAGGCAGGCCGTCAGCGGCGCGTGCCGGGCAGGGAGTGCGATCAGCGGCGTGTAGACGAAGGCGTCCACCAGGCTGGGATCGTCGACGGTGACGCTCTGCTCCGGCTCGCCGCGCGTGCTCAGGGTGAGGCGGTCGCCGAGCCGGGTGTTCCAGACCCTGGCCCACGCCGCCCGGCACAGCGGATTGGACCGGATCTCCAGCCCGGCCCCGCCCGGGGTGACCACGTCCAGCAGCGTCTGCGGCTCGACCCCGCACAGCGTCACACCCGGGTCCTGACCATTGCAGGCGGCACCGCTGCAGGAGACGTGGAAGCCCCCGCCACCGCTCGTGCCGGCGGTGGACACGGCAGCCACCGCCGCGCACGCCGCGAGCACCCCGCCGACCACCGTGACGAGCCAGGCCCGGCGGCGCCCGAGCGGGCGGACGGCCGGCGGAGGTACGGCCTCCGCGTCGGCGGGCGCATCGTCCCGACCTTCCGTTCGGGCCGGCCGGATCGAACCGCGGCGGCTCCACTCGGCTTCGGCCAGTTCCCACAGCGCGCGCATCCGCGGCTCCGGTTCGCCCGCGAGGCGGCACAGCCCGCGCACGGCAAGCCAGGGCGGCAGCGCCTTGCCGCTGAGGTAGCGCTGCCAGGACGATGTGCTGTACGCGGACTCCTCGGCCAGCGTGGCGAGGGTCAGCTTGGAGCGTTCCCGCAGCAGGCGCAGTTCGGCCGCCAGCCGCGCGCACTCGGGTGGCGTCGGGTTCATCCGCGCAACGCCGCCCAGGTGCGCGGGCCCACCTGCCCGTCGACGTCCAGGCCGAACTTCTTCTGCGCGCGGATCACCGCGGCCTCGGTCAGCGGCCCGAAGGAACCGTCGATGCCACCCGGCGTGATGCCCGCGCGCTGCAGCAGGCACTGCAACTCGGCGACATCGGAGCCGGTGGTGTCGACGACGAGCTGCTGTGTGCGGGTGGTGCTGTTCCCCGCGTACCACAGCCCGTCCCGGCGGCTGTACACGCAGGTGTAGACGACGCGTCGAGCCACGGCTGCCGAGGGACGGGCGCCGGCGCCCGGCGCCATCAGCAGCGCGGTGGCGCTCGCGCCGACGAGAGCCCCGGCGCCCGCGATGAGCACCGACCGCCAGATCGATGACCGGTGCGGCTGCGCGCCGCCGACCGTCCCGGCAGAGGCGGGCGGCCCGTTCCGGGTCTCCGCAAGCCGCGGGGACACGTCCACGGCGACGGCGCTCGGCTGCGTGCGCCATGCTTCTTCCGCCACCTCGTGCACAGCCAGCAGCCGGACGGCGTCCGCGCCCACCACCCGTGCCAGCGCTTCCACCGCTTCGCGTGGCGGCAGCGCCCGACCGCCGAAGTAGCGCTCCCAGGAGGAGGTGCTGTATCCCGTGTCCTTGGCGAGTTCGGGAATCGTCCTCCCACTGGCGTCCTTCAGCTGCCGCAACCGCGACACAAGCTTGGCAACCGCCGGATCGAGCCCCTCCGGCAACGCACGCCACCGCGCCATGAACCGCCCCCTCAGACGGACGCGGAGGCCGCCTCCACGCACCGTCAGGCGGTGATCCTAGCGGCCCGAACACCTGTGGGACGACGCGCGGCGGGCCGCGGCGGCAAGGGCGTCGGCCGGGGCGCCTAGTGGGCCGCCAGCAGTACCGCGAGGACGCCCACGGCCAGCACCAGGACGAGACCCGGTGTCACGCGCCTGGGATCCGCTCGCGTCACGTGGCCCAACGGCTCACGACGCCGGAAAGAGGGGATCCAGACGAAGCCCTGCGCGTCCCCGGTGTGATGGTGGTGGTTGCCGTGGTGACCCGAACCACCGCTGTGCTGGTGATGGCTCAGCCCTCCGCTGTGGTGGTGTCCGCTGAAGCCGCCCCCGCTGAATCCTCCGCCGCCGTGCATGGTGTTCACCCCGTTGTTCGTCGTGCGTTGATCGCAGTCGGTTCTTCACCGCCCCCTGCCCGGGTTTCGGCGGCCTACACCTGGCGAGCCCGCCCGGGCACGGAACCGTCCGGGCGGGCCCCGGCCTCAGGCGGTCCGCAGCTCCAGCAGCGACGCCACCAGCCGGTCCACCTCCTCCCGCGTGTTGTACAGCGCCAGCGACGCGCGGGCCGCCGCGTCGAGGCCGTAGTGCGCCAGGGCCGGCTGCGCGCAGTGGTGGCCGGCCCGTACGGCGATGCCGTCGCCGTCGAGCCGGTCGGCGATCTCGGCCGGGGTGCGGCCGGGCAGGGTGAAGGTCAGGACGCCGATCCGTTCGGCCGCGGAGCCGAGCAGTTCGAGGCCGGGGACCTGGGCCAGGGCCTGCTGCGCGTACGCCGTCAGCCCCGTCTCGTAGTCCGCCACCGCCTCCCGGCCGAAGGCCGTCAGCCAGTTCAGGGCGGCCAGCAGCCCGGCCACTCCCGAGATGTGGCCGGTGCCGGCCTCGAAGCGGTGCGGGACCGGGGCGTACGTCGTACGGTCGAAGCTGACCGACTCGATCATGTTGCCGCCCGACTGCCACGGCGCCATGGCCTGGAGGATCTCCGGCCTGGCGTACAGCGCGCCGATGCCCGTGGGGGCGTAGATCTTGTGGCCGGAGAAGGTGTAGAAGTCGGCGTCCAGGTCCGTCACGTCGACGGGGAAGTGCGCCACCGCCTGCGCCCCGTCCACCAGTACTCTCGCCTGGTAGCGGTGCGCCAGCGCCGTCATCTCCCGCACCGGTGGCACGGTGCCGAGGACGTTGGAGGCGTGGCTGACGACCACGAGCCGGGTGCGCGCGGAGAGCAGGTCGGCGTACGCGTCCTGGTCGACGGAGCCGTCCGGCCGCAGAGGTACGGGCACGACGCGCGCGCGGGTCTCCTTGGCGACCCGCTGCCACGGCACGATGTTCGCGTGGTGCTCCAGCACCGGTACGAGGATGTCGTCCCCGGGGCCGAGGTTGGCGCGCCCCCAGCTCTGGGCGACCAGGTTGATGGCCTCGGTCGTTCCCCGGGTGAAGACGATGCTCTCGGGCGAGGGTGCGCCCAGGAACCGCGCGACCGTGGCCCGGCCCGCCTCGTACATCTCGGTGGCCTCGCGCGCCATGGTGTGCGCGCCGCGGTGGATGTTGGAGTTGGCGGCGGCGTAGAACGCCGTGAGTGCCTCGATGACCTGCCGGGGCTTTTGCGTGGTGGCGCCGTTGTCGAGCCAGGCCAGCGGGTGGCCGTTGACCGTCCGGTGCAGGATCGGTACGTCCCGGCGGGCCGCTTCGGGCGCGAAGCCCGGGCAGGCACCGGACGGGCCGGCCGGCGTGGGGACTTCGGCGGCGACGTCAGGAGTAATCATGGTACGTGGACACCTCGACGTTCTGGAGCACGGCGAGCGCGTCCTCCACCAGGACGGCCGCGTTGAAGTACGCCGTCATCAGGTACGACGTGATGCCCTTCCGGTCCACGCCCATGTTCTTCATCGCGAGGCCCGGCTCGACCTCGTCGGCCACCTTCGACGGGCGCAGGCCCACCACGCCCTGTTCCGCCTCACCGAGGCGCATCAGCAGGATCTCGGTCGTGCCCACGCCCGCGCCGCCGGAGAAGCGCACCTTGTCCGAGGGCAGCAGCGGCACTCCGCGCCAGGTCAGCAGCGGGCTGCCGAAGCGGTTCTCGATCACCGGGGGCACGCCCCGGCGCGTACATTCACGGCCGAACGCGGCGATCGCCTTGGGGTGGGCGAGGAAGTACGCGGGCTGCTTCCACACCCGCGTCAGCAGTTCGTCGAGGTCGTCGGGGGTCGGGGCGCCGGTGCGCGTCTGGACGCGCTGTCCGGGGGCGACGTTGTGGAAGAGCCCGAACTCCGGGTGGTACAGCATCGAGGCCTCCTGCCGCTCGCGCAGGGCGTGCACGGTGAGGTTGGCCTGGGCCCGTGTCTGGTCGATCGGTCCGTTGTAGAGGTCGGCGACGCGGGTGTGGACGCGCAGCACGGTCTGGGCGAGCGTCATGTGGTACTCGCGGGGCGTGTCCTCGTAGTCGACGAACGTCCCCGGCAGATCGGGTTCGCCGTCGTGCCCCGCGGTGAGGTCGACGGGGACCTCGGCGCCGGCCATGGCGTGGGCGCCGGTGACATACGCGTCCAGCGCGGCGCGTAAGGCCGCGTCGCGCTCGGCGAGCCGGGCGAGTTCCGCGCGCTCCAGGCAGAGGGCGGTGCCCGCGGTCAGCGCCTGCACCCGGTAGGGCAGGGTCTCGGCGGCGGTCCATGCGGCGAGGTCGAAGAACTGGCCGTCGCCGATGACGTCGAGGAGCGCGTCCGCGCCGTACTGCCCGGTCGCGTGCTTCTCCGCGCGCCCGTGCGCGATCACCCACAGCCGGTCCGCGGGGGCGCCCTCCTGGGCCAGGATCTCTCCCGGTGCGAAGGACACCTGCGTGAACGCGCCGGCCAGTTCCTCCAGCAGTGCCTCGTCCGCCTCGCGCAGGTACGGCAGTTCGCGCAGGTCGCCCGCGATGACGCACGGGGTGTCACCGTCGGTCGTGTCGATGCGGTCGTCGCCGAGGACGTAGGTGCGGCGCCGGTTGACCCGGTAGACACCGGAGTCGACGTCCACCCAGGGCAGCGCGCGCAGCAGATAGCGCGGCGTGATGCCGCGCATCTGCGGTGTCGTCTTGGTCGTGTCGGCGAGTTGCCGTGCGGCGTCCGGGCCGAGGCTCAACCGCTCGCTCATGTGAACTCCTCGCAGGTAGGGCGTGGGAACGAGGAGCGATCGTCTTCCTGGCGACCTGTTTATCACAAGAGAGCATTTATCTGCCGATGGCAGGAATTGTCATCCGTACATAGATTCCGTGATCGTACGCACGCCCGAGTGGCCTTGGTCGCCGCAGGTCGCGGCGTGCGGGCGGGGCGATGAATTTCTACCGGCACACGGTCGACCGGATCACCAAATCGTCCGTAGAGGGCCGAATTTCACCTCATATGAATGCTTGGTGAAACCCAAAGAGGTATTTATCATTGCCGCCCGAGCAAAGCCGGGCGGCAACGGGAAGCAATGGGCGACAACGGGCGGCAACGGGCGGCAACGGGCGGGTTCTACCGCCCCGCGAGCACGAACCAGCGGGCCGGCAGGTCGATGCGGGTGCCGTCGGTGAGGTACTCGGTCTGCGGCAGGCTCGTCACGCCCTCGGCGAGGACCGTCAGGCCCGCCGCGTCGAGCAGGCGCGGGATCTCCTCGTCGTCGGCGTCGGCGGGCTTGAGCCCGTGCTGGAAGACGCGCCGGAGCTTGGGCCCCGGGCCGGACGGCTGGGCCGCGGCGCGCCGCAGGACGTCCCGGGAGCCGGAGGTCAGCTCGACGACGAACGCACGCCCCTCGGTGCCGATGATCCCGGCGACGGCGGCGGCGACCGCGGGCCGCGCCTCCGGTTCGCTCTGATGGATGACGGCCCGCATGTAGACGTGGGCGTCGCCGAGCCGCCCGTGCAGGGCGCGGACGGCGTCGGCGTCGGTCAGGTCGAGCTGCTGGAACTCGACCGTGTCGTCGTTCTTGGCGCGGCGGGCGTGCTCGACGGCGGCGTGCGAGAGGTCGACGCCGACGGCGCGGGCGAAGCGGGTGGCGAGGTAGCGCGTGGTGGTGCCGTTGCCGCAGCCCAGGTCGACGATGGTCCGCTCCGCGTCGGCGTGGGGCAGCAGCAGGGCACTGTGCGGTTCGGCGGAGAGGGCGGGATCGCAGTCCCAGATCGCCTCGCCCGCCTCGTCGGAGGTCTCTCTCCAGTAACTTTCCCAGGCGTTGCGGTAGTTGTCCGAGACGTTCATGCGATCTCCCCACGGTTCGGTTCCGTGATCGGGATATCGCGCAGGCCGGGAGCGAGGCAAGGGCCGGGTGGGCACCTTCACGGGATGTGCGAGCGCCCCGGGCATGCCGGGGCGCGCGATGTCAGGGCGCACGCCCCTCCCCCGTTCACCCTCCCCCGGTTCGCCGCTCTTCCGGTTCGCCCCTCGTTCACGTCCCTGCCGTGATCGCCTGCTCGAACCAGACCGTCTTGCGGTGCCCGCTCGCCGTGGCGCCCCATTCGCGGGCCAGCCGGCTGACCACACGCAGCCCGCGGCCCGCCTCGTCGTACGGGCCGGCGCCGAGCATGGCGGGCAGGGCGGGTTCGTCGTCGGTGACCTCGAAGAGGAGGGCGTCGGCGAGGATCACCCGCAGCCCGACCGGTTCGCGCCCCGCGTGCCGGACGGCGTTGGTGACGACCTCGCTGACCAGCAGCTCGGCCGTGTCCACCGCCTGTGGCAGCCCCCAGTCGAGCAGTTGGGCACGCACCAGGCGGCGGGCGCGGGCCACCGCGCGCGGATCGGGGTCGAGGCGCCACTCGGCGACATGGTCGCCGGGGATGCCGTTGAGGCGGGCCATGAGCAGGGCGACGTCGTCCTTGCGGCCGCCTCGGGTGTTGAGGGCGCGGATGATGGTGTCGCAGGCGTCGTCCATGGAGGCGGCCGGGTGCGCGGCGGACTCGCACAGCGCGGCGAGGCCCTCGCCGATGTCGCAGCCGCGGACCTCGACCAGGCCGTCGGTGCACAGCACCAGCCGGTCGCCGGGTCCGACCGCGATCCGGAGGGACTCGAACGCGACGCCGCCGACGCCGATGGGGGCGCCGGTGGGCAGGTCGAGCAGTTCGCTGCTGCCGTCCTCGGCGCGCACCAGGACGGGCGGGATGTGTCCGGCGTTGGCGAGGTGCAGTTCGCCGCGGATCGGGTCGTAGACGGCGTAGAGGCAGGTGGCGAGGTAGTTGTCGCCGAGCCGGCGGGCGAGGTCGTCGAGGTTGCGCAGGAGCTGGGCGGGCGGGGTCTCCATCGTGGCCATGGTCTGTACGGCGGTGCGCAACTGGCCCATCATGGCGGCCGAGTTGAGGCCGTGGCCCATGACGTCGCCGACGACGAGGGCGGTGCGCGAGCCGGGCAGTTTGATGGTGTCGAACCAGTCGCCGCCGATCCGGCCGAGCCGGGTGCCGGGCAGATAGCGGGTGGCCACGTCGCACCCGGCCATCCGCGGGTTCACCTGCGGCAGCATGCTGTCCTGGAGGGTGTCGGCGACGTTCTCCTGGTACGTGTACATGCGCGCGTTGTCGAGCACGAGGCCCGCGCGGGCGGCGAGTTCGGCGCCGGTGGTGCGGTCCATGTCGTCGAAGGCCGGCCGGTCGGGGCGGCGCATCAGCACCATGAAGCCGAGGACGACGTTGCGGGCCTTGAGCGGCACGATCAGCAGCGAACGCCCGCCGATGAGCGGCCGCAGGTCGCGCTTCTCGAACTCGCCCGAGATCCGCTCGGACAGCTCCTCGGTGACCCGCGGGATCAGCACCGGCTCGCCGGTGACCATGCACTTGTAGAACGGGGTGTGTTCGGGGAAGGCGAAGGCCTCGCCGACGGGCACGGTGTCGTCCCAGCGGCCGGGTTCGTCGTTGTGCTCGACCCAGACGCGGAACATCACGGTGGTGGCGTCCGGCGGGCCGTCCGGGAAGCCCTCGCCCGCGAGGACGGCGGCGCGCAGATGGGTGCCGGCGAAGTCCGCGAAGCGGGGCACGGCGGCGCTGGTGACCTCGCGGATGGTCTCGCCGAGGTCGAGGGAGGAGCCGATGCCGGAGCTGACCTCGTTGAGGAACTCCAGCCGCTCGCGCACCGCGGCGTACTCCAGGTCCGTCTCGGCGCCGGCCGGGACGAGGGGCGGTGCGGAGCGCTGCTGGGGTACGACGGCCTCGGTGTGCCGGCGGCCCGGGCGGCGGGGCACGCCCCAGTACGGGGTGACGGGCACCCGGTCGTACTGGCTGAACTCCAGGACGGGATAGCCCAGTTCGAGGACCTGGGCGACGATGCGGGAGCTGAGTCCCGGGCCCATGTTGGGCAGGATCTCGGGCAGCCGCCGGGCCAGCTCGTCGGAGGCGGGCAGTTCGGTGTGGCGGGCGAAGCCGGGCGCGATGCGCTCGGCGGTCTCGTCGTCGTAGCCGCGTTCGTCGCGCAGCCGGGTGGCGTCGGCGGCGAGCACGAGCAGCCGGGACGGGCCGGGGCCGACCAGCGGGTAGGCCCACCACAGCACGTCGAGCCGCTCGCCGGGTGCCCGGTCGTGCGCGCTCTGGCGGGCGCGGCCGGCCGTGGCGTAGCCGGTGTGCCCGTCGAGCGAGGCCTCCAGGTCGGGTCCGGGTGCGTCGTACGGCGGGTACGCGTCCCGCGTGTCCTCGCCGTGCGTGTCCTCGGCCAGGGCGCCGGAGACCGGCAGCAGGTCGGCGGCGGGCCGACCGACGGCGTCCTCGCGGCCTACACCGAACAGCCGCCCGGCGCCGCTGCTCCAGTGGGACACGAGGCCGGCGCGGTCGACGACGACCACGCCCAGCGGAATGCGGCCCGCGGCGGCGTCCCCCTCGCCGCGGCCGGGAGGTGTGTCCCGCGTGCTGCCACGGTCGTCGCCGAAATCCATGGCCCAGGCCCTTTCTCCCCACGGCTGTTCGCAAACGATCTGTGAAGCCTGCCACTACCGTACGGCGGGGTACGGTCGCGATGTGTGGCAATCCTGGAATTGGATTCACCGGATCGCACCGGCGCGCGGCCCGGTGCCGCGCGGGCGCCCCCGGTCGGCTCCCGCTGCGGCCGCCGGTCAGTCCTCGTGCCCCAGTTGCAGGTCACGCTCGGTGCGGCCGCCGCCCGCGACCTGGAGGACGGTGGCGACCGGCGGGTAGCCCGCGGCGATGACGGTGTACTCGCCGGAGGAGAGGTCGACGAAGCGGAAGGTGCCGTCCGCTCCCGTGGTGAGGGTGTCGACGACGTTGCCCGCGGCGTCGAGGAGCGTGACGCGCGCGTCCTCCACGGGCCGTCCGCCGCTCGCCCGGACGGTGCCCCGCAGCACGGCGCCGCCCGCGAGTTC
Source organism: Streptomyces sp. NPDC025793 (assembly GCF_055558375.1). Taxonomy (NCBI): domain Bacteria; kingdom Bacillati; phylum Actinomycetota; class Actinomycetes; order Kitasatosporales; family Streptomycetaceae; genus Streptomyces; species Streptomyces sp. NPDC025793. The sequence goes on from NZ_JBVHMR010000031.1 coordinate 75,552, forward strand.
GACGTCCTGCCGGGTCTCCCGGGAGGCCTGCACGCTGATCGGGAGGGCGGCGGGGCGGTAGGCGGGGGCGCTGGCGGCCAGCGTGTACTCGCCGGCGACGAGTTCGGTGATGACGTAGCCGCCCTCGCGGCCGCTGCGGGTGGTGGCGACGACCTCGCCGTGCACGTTGGTGAGGGTGACGGTGGCGTCGCGCACGGGGCTGCCGTCGGCGGTGAGGACACTGCCCGCGAGGCGTCCGGCGCCGCCGAGGACGACGTCGAGTTCGACGGGGCGTTCGCCGACGGTGACGGAGACGGCCTGCGGCTGGTGGCCGCCCGCGGCGGCGATGAGGACGTACGAGCCGGAGCCGGGTGTGCTGAGCGCGTACCGTCCGTCGTCGCCGCTCGCGCCGCGGCCGATCTGCTGTCCGGCGACGTCGATGAGGGTGAGGGCCGCGCGGGGCACCACGGTGCCGTCGGGGTGCTGCACCGTGCCGCAGACCGGGACGCCGGCGGCGTAGGCCGAGCGGGCCTGCGGGATCGGGGGGTTCGCGGGGACGGTCACGGTCACGTGCACGGCATCGGGTTCGTGGTCGGGTTCGGCGGTGGGGTGGGACACCAGGGGTTTCTCCTTGAGGAAGAAGGCGACGAGCAGGCCGGCGACGAGCACCGGGACGAGGTAGAGGAAGATCCGGGGCATCGCGTCGGCGTAGGCGCGGATGTAGGCGTCGCGCAGGGCCGGCGGGAGCGCGTGCACGAGCTGCGGGGTGAGGGAGTCGGCGTCGGGCAGCCGGGCGCCCGCGCGCGGGGGCAGCTCCCGGCGCAGCGCGGCGGTGAGGCGGTCGGCGAAGAGGGTGCCGAAGATCGCGGCGCCGACGATGCCGCCGATCTGCCGGAAGTAGTTGTTGGCGCTGGTGGCGGTGCCGAGGTCGGCGGGCCGTACGGAGTTCTGCACGGCGAGGACGAGGACGGGCATCACCAGGCCGATGCCGGCGCCGAGGACGGCCATCCAGATGCTGTAGTGCAGCCGGGGCGTGTCGACTTCGAGGCGCGAGAGGAGCCACATGCCGACGGCGGAGACGGCGCTGCCGAGCACGGGGAAGACCGTGTAGCGGCCGGTGCGGCTGATGAGCTGGCCGCCGATGATCGAGGCGCCGACGATGCCGGCCATCATCGGCAGCATGAGCAGGCCGGACTCGGTGGCGCTGGCGCCGTCGACCATCTGGAGGAAGGTGGGCAGATAGCTGGCGGCGCCGAACAGGGCGACGCCGATGACGAGGCCCACCAGGCCGCTGACGTTGAAGACGGAGTCGCGGAACAGCCGGAGCGGGATGAGGGGTTCGGCGGCGAAGCGCTCGGCGACGAGGAAGAGCACGGACGCGGCGAGGGCGCCCGCTCCGAGGCCGGTGATCTGCCGCGAGCCCCAGGCGTACTCGGTGCCGCCCCAACTGGTCAGCAGCACCAGGCAGGTGGAGGCGGCGGCGAGGAGCAGGGCGCCGAGGACGTCGAGGCGGCCTCGGGCGGCGGGTTTCGGGAGTTTGAGGACGACGGTGACGACCGCGAGGGTGACCAGGCCGAAGGGGACGTTGACGTAGAAGCACCAGCGCCAGGAGAGGTGGTCGGTGAAGTAGCCGCCGAGCAGCGGGCCCGCGACGGAGGCGAGCCCGAAGGCGGCGCCGATCAGGCCCATGTAGCGGCCGCGTTCGCGGGGCGGCACGATGTCGGCGATGATCGCCTGCACGCCGATCATGAGCCCGCCCGCGCCGACGCCCTGGAGCGCGCGGAAGGCGATCAGCTGGTCCATGGACTGGGCCCGGCCGGCGAGGGCGGAGCCGAGCACGAAGACCGCGATGGCGAACTGGAAGACGCCCTTGCGGCCGACCAGGTCGCCGAGCTTGCCGTACAGGGGCAGGCCGACGGTGGAGGTGAGCAGGTAGGCGGTGATCGCCCAGCTCATCCGGTCCAGGCCGTGCAGTTCACCGACGATCTTCGGCAGCGCGGTGGCGACGATCATCTGGTCGAGCGCCGCGAGGAGCAGGGCGAGCATCAACCCGAGGAACACCAACCGCACGCGGCGTGCGCCCAGTCGGGGCGCGGGTGCGGGGGCCTGCGGTGCGGCGGCGGTCTCCTGTCCGGCCGGTGCCACGGTTCGCTCCTGCTCCGCCAGAGTCGTTCCGCCCACGTGCCGCTCCTCTCGTCACACCTGCTCACATTTCCCGCGTAAGGCGTCAACTGTGAACAACTGTGGTGAGTTACGGAATCGTTCCGGGCAGGGCGGAGATGCACTCGAACCGGTGAAGGGGTCCAACACCCCTTCACCGGCGGAGCGTTGGAACTACTTCTCGACCTCGGCGGCGAGGTTGGCGAGCAGGGCGTCGTAGATCCGGCCGAGGCCCTTGGGGGCGAAGGTCTTCTCGAAGAAGCCGCCGATGCCGCCGGCGCCCTGCCAGGTGGTGGTGACCACGGCCCGGGACCTGCCCTCGCCGGCGGGGGTGACGCGCCAGGTGGTGACCATGGAGGAGTTGCGGTCCTTCTCGACCAGCTCGCCGTCGGTGGGCTCGCTGACCTCCAGCAGGCAGTCGCGCACCCGCTTGCTGGTGGCCTGGAGCTTCCAGTGGACGAGGGTGCCCTCGCCGTCGCCGCCCTCGCGGACCTCGTACTCGCTGAACTGCTCCGGCAGCAGCTTGCGCCGCGTGCCGCTGTAGTCGGCGAGGGCGTCGAACACCTTCTCCGCGTCCGCCGCGACGACCCGCTCCGTAGTGGCCTCGACCTGCGCCATTGCGTTCCTCCAGGACCTGCGTTTCTCGGGGTTGGGGCAAGCCAACCACCCCGGTGCCCGGCCCCCCAAATCGGGGGGCGTCAACACGGGCCGCACGATCATGGGAACAGATGTTCTATTGTGTGCGGCAGTGCTACCGAGGAGGCGTCATGCGCTGGGAGAACCTCACCGTCCGGCCCGCCGCGACCGTGGAGCCGGCGGGAGCGGAGGAGCCGGCCGCGCACGGCCGGGCCGCCGAGCCCGCACTGTTCGGCGCGGACGCCGTGGTCAGCCGCACCTTCGACACGCCCGAGTTCCGCGGGATCACCTTCCACGAGGTCCGGGCGCGCTCGGTGCCGAACCGGGTGCCGGGCGCCTCGCGCATGCCGTTCGAGTGGACCGTCAATCCGTACCGCGGCCGCAGCCACGCGTGCGTGTACTTCACTGCATGACCCTATGGAGCCCGGGAGGGCCGATGCTCAGCACTCCGAACGCGGACAAGGCCTGGAAAGGCATGACGAGGTCATTCCCGACCCCGGAGGCGCCAGGCCGGTGTGCCGCCCCGAGCAAGGCGGAGAGGACGGCTTACGCCGTGCTGCTGCACGGACCGGCTGCGCGCCCAGGCGGCGCCGACGCGAGTCAGTGGCTGCTGCTGCGCGACCGCACGGGTCCTCGCCGCAACGACCGCGGAGACCGTGCTGTCGTAGGCGACGTTGAGGCCGTTGCCGCTCGTGCCGAGCATGTTCTCCCAGTCGATTCCCCTTGGTAGCTGGAGGCGCGGTGCCCTCGCGGGCCCGTTGCCTCCGTCCCCTTTCGATCCGTGCGTGCGGTTTTCCCGCACACGGCTTACCGGTGATCTTCTTGACAGACATCCCATGAGCCGGCGTGTCAAGTGGGGAGTGAACGGGTTCGGTGGGACCGGGCGGTCGCCTCGCCCGGGCACCGGGGCGCCGTCCCGGGGCCCGGCCCTTGCGCCTCAATGGGATACCGCCCTGATGGGAGTCAGGAATCCAGACGCTCTTCCGATCCGGGGTTCGACGTAATTCCGGGCGTCTGGAGCAACGGCAGCCGCTTGACCTGCGGATCAGCCAAGTCGGTCCGAATTGCCCGTGTCTCTAGGCATAGAGAAACGGGTAGGTCAGCGCGGTGTCCGCATCGGCTGTGGCAGCCGCACCGATCAGCGGTCCGAACCCACTGACGAATCGGGGTCAGTCGTAGTTTCGCATGGAACGACATAGTGAAGCTGCAGGTCAGGGTCGTTACGGTGTCCGCTGCGGCTCCTTTTTGTGTCGTTCCCCGGAAGGCCGTGCTGGATGTCGCGGGATGTGCTGACGTCTTGTCACTTTCGTTCGCGCAGGACAGGGCCTTGGTGACGGCGTCGCCTCAAGAACCGGAAGACCATGCCGTCGGCCGGTCCCGCGACGGACTGACCACGAAGGTCCGCCCCACGGCCGGCGGACGTCGTCGGCCTTCCGGTCCTCCGTCCTGACCGCGGGACACGCGGACGGCCTTGTACCGACCCTGGCCTGCGAGATCCCGGAGTGCTACTCCCCGGTGGCAGGTGCGGTGCGGGTCGGTCTGCCCAGCACCCAGAAGAGCACGCCGAGGAGCATGAAGGCGACCAGCGGGACGGCCTCCGTGAGCAGGTACCTCCAGCGCTCGCCGTAACTCCAGCCGGCCGGCGCGTAGCCGGAGCCGAACCAGTGGTCGCCGAGTCCCGGGGCGACCAGCTGCACGCTGGCGAACAGGATGAGCAGGGTGAGCACCGTGCTGATGGTGCGAGGGATGGGCGCCCTGTAGGGGCGGGGGAAGTCCGGAGCCTTGCGGCGCAGTACCGCGAGCGCCGGGAAGATGCCCAGGTAGCTGACGAGGGTGGTGGAGGCGGCGAGGCCGAGGACGGCGCCGAAGAGCTTGCCGGCGCTGCCGCCCGTCAGTTGGTGGGCCAGGATGAGGACGGTCGTGGAGACCGCACCGCTGAGGATGTTGACCCGTACGGGGGTGCCGAACCGGCTGGAGATGACGCCGAGGAAGCGGGGTGCCGCGCCGTCGTAGCCGGAGACGGCGAGGGCACGGTCGGATCCCATGATCCATGTGACTCCGGAGGACAGCACCGTGAGGATGAACATGATCGCGGCGAGGTCTCCGAGCAGGCGGCCGGCGCCGCTGAGCGTGGCTGTGCCGTCGGCGGCGACATGGCCGCCGTACACAGTGAAGACCTGCCGGATGGCGTCGACGAAACCGCCGAGACCGGTGATGGCCTTGACCGGCAGGACGAGCAGGATGCCGAGGATCGGCAGCGCGTACAGCAGTACGGCGAGGCCGGCGCTGCGGAAGATGGCGAACGGCACGTCCCTCTGGGCGTCGGTCATTTCGTCGCCGGCGGTGTTGGGCAGCTCGAAACCGACGTAGTTGAACATCAGCACAGGTACCAGTCCGACGAATCCCGCGTAGGTCGGGGAGAAGTCGCCGACACCGAATCCATGCAGGCCGTGTTGGATGCCGTACACGACGACGGTGACGGTGAACAGTCCGAGGAGGATGAAACGGCTCCAGGCGCCGATGGTGGGAATCCACTTGCCGACGTCGAAGGAAAGGATCGCGGCGAGCACGCCCACCCAGACGAACACGAGAGTGAAGGCGTAGAAGGCCGAGGTGCTCAGGTTCTTCCCGTCGTTGAAGAAGGTGGTGTAGGCAGTGACGGCGGACACGGAGAGCGTGCCGCCCAGCCACACCGGATTGGTGATCCAGTACAGGAAGTTGTTGACGGCACCGGCGAGCCGCCCGAAGGCCCGGCTGGTCCAGATGTAGGGACCGCCCTCGTCGGGGAACGCGGCTCCCAGTTCGGCGGTGAGCAGTGCGGACGGCACGAAGAACACCGCGGCCAGCACGATGAGCCAGGTGAACGCTTCAGCACCCTTCGAGGCGACGGTGCCGATGGTGTCCACGCCGACGATGGTGCACAGGAGGAAGAACAGGATGTCGAAGCGGCCGAAGTGCTTGCGCAGCTTCTGCCGCTCCGCGAGAGCTGCTGCCGGCGTGTCGGCAGGCTCGGAGGTTATCTGACCAGCGGCCACCGGGAGCTCCTGCGTGCGTGTGGAAGGGGCGGGTTGCGGCCAATGATCAGCCGTACCTCAAAAGCACACAAGTGTTCATGTCTAACTCTTGACCATCACCTATCCACCCGAAAAGTGACGGAAACCGCACCGAAACACGGGAATGGAGGCAGGGACCTCTTCGCCGAGCGGAGGCAGATCCGCGGCGCGCCGGTTGACGACCAGCGCTGCGCTTACGAGCAGGAGAACGATTGTCCCGTCAAGGCCATGGGTATCCGAACGGTCGCGGTGGCGAAATGGGAGGACACTGCCGACTAACACCGTGTCCTATGTGGTGATCGCTCGTTGGGCTGTCTATGGGGCGGGGTACGTGGAGTTGGATTGTTCCGGACGGACTGTGGGAGATCGCCGAGCCGCTCATCCCGCCGTCGAAGGTGCGACCACAGGGCGGCGGGACGAAGGACACGCCTGATGAGACGCTGTTCGCGGCGATCATCTACGTGCTGGTCAGCGGTTGTGCCTGGCGGGCTCTGCCGCCGTGTTTCGGGACATCCAAGTCGACCGCGCACCGCCGGTTCCTGATCTGGTCGCGGGCCGGGGTGTGGGGCCGGCTGCATGAGGCGGTGCTGCACCGACTCGATGACGCCGGCCTCATCGACGTCTCGCGCGTGGTCCTCGACTCCGCTCACGTGCGGGCTAAAAAAGGGGCGAACTCACAGGCCCGAGCCCCGTGGACCGGAGCAAGCCGGGTTCCAAGATGCACGTCCTGTCGGACGCGAACGGACTGCCCCTGGTCGTCGGCGTCTCGGCAGGCAACACTCACGACAGCGAAGCCCTGAAGCCCATGGTCGAGGGTCACCAAACGATTCCCAATGCGGTTGTCAAGCCTGGTTGGTGACATCCTGTGAGCGTTTCAGCCCTGAGTGACAGCGGGCGGGGGCGCGACGATTTCGAAGGTACGGCCATCGCGTATGAGTGCCCATATGACGTTCAGGC
>NZ_JBVHMR010000032.1:0-78263 GCF_055558375.1 Streptomyces sp. NPDC025793
AACCGAAGAGACAGCCCTGCCCGCCGAACTCAGCGCATAGCCTCAAAGCGAGATCACCGAGTGGCCGTCGATACACCACTCCCGCGGACATGACCACAGGCTGATCGTGATGTCCATGCTGGGAGGTCTGCGAAATGCAGGACACTGAAACAGTCCTGGGCGTCATCCGGGAACGCGGCAGGCGTGGCCTGCCGCTGGAGAGGTTGTATCGGCAGTTGTTCAACCCGCAGTTGTTTCTCCTTGCCTACGGGCGCATCTACTCCAACAAGGGTGCGATGACGCCCGGGGTGACCAGGGAGACCGTGGACGACATGTCCCTGGCAGCCGATCTTTTCGAACATCTACCTGGACCGGCTTGACCGGTTCGTCGAGGAGTATCTGCTGCGCGAGTACAACCGGGGTGGCCCCCGTCGCAAGAACCCCGCTTGCCTGGCCAACAAGTCCCAGATTGAGAAGGCCGAACGGCGCGGCGACCTGGAAACCGTGCGACTGCTGAAGCAGCAGCGCCGCAGGCTGCCAAGCGACGACCCCAACAATCCGGGCTTCCGTCGGCTGAAGTACGTGCGATATTGCGACGACTGGCTGCTCGGCTTTGCCGGACCCAAGCGAGAGGCCGAGGAGATCAAGGCGAGGATTCGACAATTCCTACGCGAGAAACTCAAGTTGGAGCTGTCCGAGTCCAAGACACTGATCACGCATGCCACCAGCCAGGCGGCACGCTTCCTCGGCTACGACATACGGGTCCAGCGCCGTGACACGAAGATCACTCGCGGACGCCGGTCGGTCAACGGCGTCATGGGTCTATTCGTGCCCAATGCAGTGATCCGGGAGCGATGCGCCTGCCGGGCGATGTCACGCAGGGTCAGCTCGGGTCGGCGCAGCAACTGCTCGACCCGCTCGCGGCGCACTCCGTCGACGACCGCCTCGTACGTCGTGCCGCATTCGGCCAGCCGACGACGCAGCGTGCGCTCGCTGGAAGCGCGCCGACGGGCCTGTTCGACGAAGGACGGCACGTCAGGCAGGCTCTGCGCGATCGAGATCTCCAGCACCTCCAGCAGGTCCTGCTGATCGCGCCTCGACGCCACCTGATCCTCCAGCAGTTCCACGACGGTGGCATAGGTGACCTCGTCGCGTCCCGGCATCGGCCGCCCGGCCCATGCCGTGGGGAACACCAGACGGTTCCCTGTGGCGTCGAACCGCACCGGGCAGCGGAACAGGTCGGTGAACGGCCCGAAGTCTCGTGGGGCGGGGAAGACGAACTCGACGCTCCGCGGGGCGAACTCCTCCCCCGAACTCAGCCGGGTGAGGGTGACGACGCTGGCGAACGCCTCCTCGGCCAGGAAGACTGCGACCGGCGGATAGAGGGCCGGATCGGGCAGTTCGGCCCGCGACACATAGCCGGCCTCCTCCGGGCCGGCCGACCAGACCACCATCGCCCCGGACAGGTTCTGGAAGCGCACGCCCGTCTCGATGGCCTCCCGCAGCGTGTCGGCAGGGTGCTGCGCCGCACCCACGCGCAGGCCCAGGTGAGCGTCTCCGGTGAGCTCCAGCGCACGCCGGATGACGGCGCTGCCCTGACGGTAGGAGACGCGCAGCGCCGCCGAGCACATCATCGCCTCGTCCAGCCCCACGTGGCTCAGCTCGGGCCGGAGGTCGACTCCGTACCCGTCGGTGACCAGGGTGAGGTAGCGCAGGATGTTCGGCGGGATGGTCGCCGAGGTGCTGCGGCTGGTTCCCGGCGAGTGCGCCGGGGCCGGGCTGTCGGACATGGCGTTCCTTGTGACCGGGCGTCGCTCGCTGGGCACACAGGAGGAGGGTTCTAAATGCGTACACCTCACCTGCGGCGGCCGGAGAACCCGCCGCAGTCCGCGATGATCACGGCAGGGGGTCTGCCGCAGTAAATCCGGTATTCACCGCGACAGGCCCTGGGGTGGTGCGGAAGCCAGTCGTGCCGCTGGTGGTAGTGGTGCGTGCCGAGGGCAGGCTTCGAACGCCTGGATCACCAGCCCTGAAAAGCGTCGGGAGGCCTTGACCTGGGTGGCGGTCGATGTGGCGTGGATCCCCTTGTTGGCCATGAGTATGAGAATCAGGTCGTCCAGGACGAAGTCGGACCGCAGGTGCCCTGCTTCCTTGGCTCGCTGGGCCAGTTCGGCGACTGCTTTCACCGTGTACTCACGGCCTGCGGCAACGTCCTTCACCCCCGGATAGGCCGACAGGAAGGCTTCGGTGAAGCCCCGATCGCGGGCGTGCAGCTCACAGATCTTCTCGATCACCAGGCACAGGCCGCGCCACGGATCAGCATCTGTGCACCCCTCGTCGACAATGGCGCGGCATGCCTTCAGCTGGTCCGCGAAGGCATCGGCGACCAGCACCTGCTTGGTCGGGAAGTGACGGTACAAGGTGGCAGGTCCCACCCCGGCACGCCGCGCGACCTCACGCATCGGCACGTCCAGGCCATCGGCGGAGAACAGAGCTCGGGCTGCGTCGAGGATGCGTTCGCGATTGTCCAGCGCGTCGGAACGCAACGTATGAGGCAAACGGTCGGTCACCACTCTCACTTTACCTAAAGGGACGGGGGCGTCCGTTACCGTCCGAGACGTAGAAGCTCTCGCGCTTGAGCAGTCCGAAGACCTGGAGACCACATTGAAGGCAATCTCGATCCAGACGTTCGGAAGTCCTGACGGTCTGGCTGTTGTCGAACTGCCGGTACCCGCACCTGCTGCCGGGCAGGTGCTGATCGCCACCGAGGCGGTGGGCGTCGGTGGTGTCGACACCGTGATCCGAAGCGGGGCTCTGGCCGCCTACGGCTTCAAGGAGGGCCACATCCCGGGTGGCGAGGTGGCGGGCAGCGTGACCGCGGTCGGTGACGGCGTCGACGTGTCGTGGATCGGCCGGCGAGTGTGGGGCTTCACCGGCACCGGCGGAGGCTACGCCGAGCAGGCCGTCGCGCCGGTCGAGCAGATTCTTCCCCTGCCCGACTGCCTGTCGGCCGCCGCCGCGGTGACGCTCGGCAGCGCCGGTGCGGTGGCCCACTTCGGGCTTGGGCACGCCCATTTCGCTCCCGGCGAGACGGTCTTGGTGCGTGGCGCGGCCGGCAGTATCGGGATCATGGCAGTGCAGCTCGCGGCTCGCGGTGGTGCCGCCGCGGTGGCGGTCACGACATCATCATCCGAGCGCGGCGAGCGGCTGCGCCGTCTCGGCGCGACCCATGTGCTGGACCGCTCCGGCGGCGGAGGGGAAGCGGCTCCCGCGGGCTATGACGTCATCATCGACGTTGTGGCCGGTGAGGACATGCCGTCGTTCTTCGACAGGCTCAACCCGAACGGCCGCATGGTGGCCGTGGGCGCTGTCGCAGGTCAGCCGCCCGCGGACTTCGGCACGAAGATCATGGCGGCGTTCCAGAAGTCGATGTCCTTCGCCGCTTTCAGCACAGCTACCGTCACCCCAGCCGACCTGACTGCCGTACGCAGCGAGCAGTTCGGCGCAGCCAGCCGTGGCGAGATCGAAGCAGTGGTGCACGAACTGCTGCCGCTGGACGAAGCTGTGCTGGCACACCAGAAGATGGATGCAGGTGAAGTCTTCGGCAGGATCGTGCTGACACCGTAGCCTTCGCGCTCTCTCCTCGGTGGGGCGCCTGGGGCATCTGCACGCGGGACGGGCAGTCCCGGCCCGCGTCGAGGAGAGAGGCTTCAGGTGGACAATCGCAACCGCGCCCTTCCCCTGGTCGGGGCCGCCAGTGTCATCTCACCGGTCTTCCTGTCGCACAGCGGCGCCCCTTGGTGGGCGATTGCGCTGCTTGCCGCGCTGGCCGCCGGGTGGGCCGTGCTCAACGCCGCCTTCCCGCAGGCCTCCCACGATCGGTTGGAGTGGTGGCGGGACCGACGCCGCCACCAGCGTCTGCGAGTGGCCCGACGTGGCCCCCGCGCCCACTGAGTGTCCGGGGCGGCCGGACCTGTGTGGTCAAACTTCGCTGAGAATCGCTCAACCTTCCCTACGTTGTCTGCGGGACCGGGCAAGCCCTTCGTATGGTTAGCCCACCCAGGGGCGTCGGGTGTGGCTTTCAATCTTCTGCCGCTTGTGGCTTCCATCGATTGGCCGCCCGACGCCCCACGACGACTCGGCTGCCAATTAGGAATTGCGAATGATCGCTCCGTAGGGAATCGACAGCGAGGTCGTCCGTCGGGAGGCACCAGCACACCCCACCGCACGGAGGCACCATGGCCGCGATCTGGGCCGGCATCGACGCAGGCAAGACCCACCACCACTGCATCGCGATTGACGAGGGCGGCCGTCGGCTGCTGTCCCGACGCGTCGCCAACGACGAGCCCGAACTTCTTGAACTCCTCACCGATGTCCTGGCCCTGGGCGACGAGGGGACCTGGGGAATCGACCTGGCCGACGGCGGAGCCGCCCTGGCCATCACGATCCTTCTTAACCACGATCAGCCGGTCCACTACATCTCCGGCCGGGCCATCCACCGCGCCTCCGAGAGCTACCGCGGCGAAGGCAAGACCGACGCCAAGGACGCCACGGTCATCGCCGACCAGGTCCGCATCCGCCGAGACCTGCACCCCTTACGCGCCGGCGACGAGACCGTGACCGATCTCAAGATCCTCACTGGCCGGCGCATGGACCTGGTCGCCGACCGCACCCGCACTGTCAACCGGCTCCGTGCCCAACTCACCAGCATCTTCCCCGGCTTGGAGCGGGCCCTGGACCTCACCAATACCGGTCCACTCACCCTGCTGACCGGCTACCAGACACCGGCCGCTATTCGCAGGCTCGGCGCCAAGCGGCTGGAGACCTGGCTCCGCAACCGCAAGGTCCGCAGCGCCGGTCAGCTCGCCGAGGCAGCCGTCCAGGCCGCCGATCGCCAGCACACCAGCCTGCCTGGCGAGAAGCTGACCGCGCAGCTGGTGCATACGCTGGCGAAGGAGGTGATGGCCCTCAACCAGCAGGTCGCCGAGCTCGACAAGCTGATCGAGGTCCGGTTTCGCGACCACCACGCCTTCGAAGTGATCACCAGCATGCCCGGCCTGGGCGTCATCCTCGGCGCCGAGTTCCTGGCCGCCACCGGCGGCGACATGAGCGTCTTCGGCACCCCTGACCGCCTCGCTGGCTTCGGTGGCGTCGCTCCGGTCCCGCGCGACTCCGGCAAGATCAGCGGAAACCTGCGGCGTCCACAGCGATACAGCCGCAGGCTCCAGCGTGTCTTCTACACCTCCGCGCTGTTCAGTATCCGAAAGTGCGATGAGTCCCGTCGCTTTTACGATCGCAAGCGTGCCGAGGGCAAGCGCCACACGCAGGCCGTCCTCGCGCTCGCCCGTCGTCGCGTCAACGTCCTCTGGGCTCTTCTGCGCGATGAGCGGTGCTACGAGCTGACGCCACCCAACCCGCTCGCGGCTTGACAAACGGCATTAGGAATCGGTGAGACGGAACATTGGTGGCTGGTTCTCACGAACGTGCACCGGCCCGAGCCGCTGGTCACTACCGTCGTGACATGGCGAATGTGCCAGCCGCCCAGCGGGTGCACGCCGAACGTGCCCTTGCACGTGGCCGCGGCCCCTTCTTTCCTGGACGCGCTGGTGATGACGGTGGCGTCCAGGTCGACGACGATCCAGCCCGTCAGCCTGCGTCCGGCGACCGTGAGCCAGGAGAAGCCGCCGGGCCGCAGGTGGAGAAGCATCCACTCATGCCGGCGCACCCGCCGTCGCACCATCGCGATCCTCATCAGGGTCTTGTCGTCCAGTTCGGCCAGCAGGCGGCGCGTCGTCGAGTCCGAGGCCGCAAGGCCGAAGAGGCCCTGGTGCTGGAGCTGGAGCTGCTCGGCCTCCAGCAGGCTGCGCGCCCCGAGCGCCATCGCGACGGCGAGCTGGACGAGCACCCCCGCCCGCTCCCGCCACCCGGCATTCGTGCTGGCGGGAAGCACCCCGGCGAGCTCTCGCGTCAGCCCCACCCGGTCCGACAGCCGGCGCAGCAGCACCGCCCCCGCATGCCCGACCAGCCGCTTCCCGTCGGCTGCCACGGACAGCCCACGATCCCACCCTCTACGCTCAGTGAGGTTTTCTCAGAGGCTGAGTTCAACGTCTCTGCGGACCAGGCGTGGACCACTTCGAGTATGCGCGGCCTTCGCCGGTAGCGAGTCACACCGGGTCCGGCAGGTCCATGAGCGCGAGTTTGGCCGGGTCGACCACAGCGGTGATCTCGGTGATGTGGCCGTCGGCGACGGTGAAGAAGAGGAGGGAAAGCGGGGTGCCGTCCTCGCTCCAGGAGATAACGCCGGGGCGGCCGTTGATGCTTGCCGCATGTCCTCGTGCCGCGCTGCCGGCCACTCGCGCGCGGGTAGCGACTTCGGTGGCCCCGAGCGTGACGAACGTGCCGTTCGGGGTGTGGACGGTGAACTTCACTTCGGGGTGGAGGACCTGCAGCAGCTGCTCGAACCGGCCGTCGCGGGCGGCTGCCCGGAAGGCTTGGACCACCTCGCGTTGCTGTCGTCCGGCGCTTGCCGGCTGCTGGGCGGCTCGTACCTTCCTGCGGGCGCGGCTGGCGAGCATTTTGGTCGCGTCGGCAGATTTGCCGAGAATGGTGCCGATCTCCGCGAAGGGCACGGCGAACACGTCGTGCAGCACGAACGCCAGTCGTTCGTCAGGGCGCAGCGAGTCGAGGACCGTGAGGAGCGCGAGGCTGACGGAGTCCCCGATTGCCGCGAGATCTTCCGGAGCGGGAGCGTCGTCGAGCGTCACGGTGAATTCCGGTAGCTGGTCGTCGAAGGAGACTTCCGGGCGCGTCCGGCCCGACCTCAGGACGTCGAGGCTGATGCGGCCGACCACGGTGGTCAGCCAGCCGCCGAGGTTGTCGATGGTGTCGGTGTCCTGGCGGGACAGACGCAGCCACGCCTCTTGGACCACGTCTTCCGCGTCAGCATGTGATCCGAGCATGCGGTAGGCGACGGCGCGGAGCCGATCACGGTGGGACTCGAAGGCATCGGCGATCGGGTCCGCGGGGTGGGTGCCGGCCATGGTGTTACCTCTCTGGAAGCTGCTCCGTCATGGGGATGACGCGCACAGGCGCCGCCACGTAACCCGATGAAGGAGAGCACTCCCACATGGAAAACCGGCTCAAGAACGAGAACACGAACAACCCCGATGTGTGGACCGCGATCCAGCACCTCCAGAAGGCGATCGCCGCCGGCGGTGTCGACCCGAAGCTGCTCGCGCTGGTACACCTCCGCGCCAGCCAGATCAACAGCTGCTCGGCGTGCATCTACGCCAGTGTCGCCGGGGGGAAGAAGGCCGGTGACACCGACGAGCGGCTGCACAACGTAGCGGCGTGGCGTGAGGCGCCGTTCTACACCGACGCGGAACGGGCGGCACTTGCGCTGGCCGAGGCCGCCACCCGGCTGCAGGACGGTGCGCCGGGCGTCACCGACGAGATCTGGGAAGAGGTCAACGCCCATTTCGCCGAGGAGCAGATCGGAGCGATCAACCTGGAGATCGCGCTGACCAACTTCTTCAACCGGATCAACCGCACCATCAAGGAACCGGCCGGCAAGACCTGGGGCTGAGCCCAGCGTGGCTCTTACCCACTGAGGCGTCGCCAGCGAAATGATCTTCGGGTGAGGCCGCGAAGCAGGGCAGGCGTGAAGCCCTGGTAGGACTGGTTTACCGAGATCATGTCCGCTCGAACCAGAGGCTTCACGTTGGTTACCTGTGCTGCCGTGCTCGACGTCCCACGCCACATCGTGGAGTTCCTCGCCCGGTTGCTGGCCGCCCACCGGCGCGGGATCGGCACGCCGAAGGGCTCTCGCGCCCTGGGCCCGTTCCGCCAGGCGGTACTGGTGCTGCGCTGGTTCCGAGAACACGGCTGCGTGCACTGCCTGGCCCGGGACGCCGGGCTCTCGCAGGCCACCGGCTACCGCTACCTCCATGAGGGCATCAGCGTGCTGGCCGCCGAAGCTCCTGATCCGCACGAGGTGTTGGACCTCTGCCGCGCCCAGGGGATGACACACGTAGTGCCGGACGGCACGCTGATCGCCTGCGACCGGCTGGCCGGGGTCCGGGAGAACGGCAACGACCTGTGGTTCTCCCAGAAACACAAGAGCTTTGGCGGCAACATTCAGTTCCTGGCCGCACCAGACGTACCTCGGGCATCAACGCGTACCGGCCGAACGGGTCGAACACCATCATGGCCGCGGCCAACGGCGCGCTCGCGTCACTGGCGTGCGGGCTGGCGATCGAACTGGCGCCCGTGCGAGTGAACGTCATCTCCCCCGGCTGGGTGGACACCCCCATCCGGGACCAACTCGGCATGGACAAACAGGCAGCCTTCGCCGAGCTGGCCGCGCGACTCCCGGCCCGCCGCGTCGGCACCCCCGACGACATCGCCCAGACATTCTTGTCGGTGATACACAACGGATTCATCACCGGAACCGTCCTGCACGTCGATGGAGGACACCGCATCACCTGATCCGGTACCCAGACGCCAAGCACCCGCGCCACTCACCCGCTCCTCACGCGCAACGATCTCCACCAACGTGGGAATCCCGCCGCCGCCAAAGACCAACACCCGTAGGTGAAGGCGTTTCGTCGGTGCCCCAGAACCTGACCCGACATCGGCGCGTGGTGCGAGGTACGGGACCGATCAACGAGGTACATGTGGCGGAGCCGGGGTGCGATCGAAACATCTCGCGGGCTGCTGGTCGCGGCCCTGCGGACCGGCAACGGAAGGTGTTCGCGATCAACCCGCTGGCCGCGGCCCGGTACCGCGACCGGTACTCCGTCTCACGCAAGAAGTCCGACCCAGGAGACTGAGGTCACCCGCGGCGCCGGCTCGCGCGCCGCTGCGCTCGCGATGGTCTTCAAGCTCGTCGAGTCTGCACAGGCCCGCTGGCGGGCCGTGAACGCACCCCACCTCGTCGCCCTCGTCCGGGCCGGAGCCCGCTTCGAACGCGGCCGGCTCGTCGAACGTGCCGAGGCGGGGGCCGCATGAGCCGGCCGTCGCACGGCACGCTGCATCACGTCGAGCTGTGGGTGCCGGACCTCCATCGCGCGCTCGCCTCGCTCGGCAGGCTGCTGGAGGCGCTGACTTTGTTCTGCCTGCGCCAGTACGTGATGGAGTCGGGCACACTGGCCGGGGTCGGGTCCCGCCGTTCTATCTCCAACCTCTGTTGTTCCTAGAATGGCCGGGTGGAGGACATCGACGCGATTGCGGCGTTGCAGGATCCGGTGCGGCGCCGTCTGTACGAATACGTGGCGGCGCAGGGCCGCGAGGTCGGCCGCAACGAGGCCGCCGAGGCGGCCGGGGTGGCGCGCACGCTCGCTGCGCACCATCTGGACAGGCTGGCCGAGGCCGGGCTGCTGGAGAGCGGCAGCCGCCGCCTGACGGGCCGCTCGGGGCCGGGGGCGGGCCGTCCCGCCAAGGTGTATACGCGGGCGCGGGCCGAGCGGTCGGTTTCGCTGCCCGCCCGCGATTACCGCACCGCCGCCGAGCTGCTGGCCGAGGCCGCCGAGCAGGC
Organism: Streptomyces sp. NPDC025793; assembly: GCF_055558375.1. Taxonomy (NCBI): domain Bacteria; kingdom Bacillati; phylum Actinomycetota; class Actinomycetes; order Kitasatosporales; family Streptomycetaceae; genus Streptomyces; species Streptomyces sp. NPDC025793. The sequence goes on from NZ_JBVHMR010000032.1 coordinate 9,515, forward strand.
CGGGCTGGACGCCGAGCTCTGCGCGGCCGCGCGGCGCCGGGGCGAGGCCCTGCGCGACTCGGCTGCGCCCTGCGGCGGCCTCGAACAGGCCGTGGAGATGCTGGCCGCCCGCGGCTACGAACCGCGCCTGGAAGGCACCGAAGGGGCGACCGGGGCAGCCGCACGCGTTGTCCGTATGCGCAACTGCCCCTTCCATGCAGTCGCCGAACGCTTCCCACCGCTCGTCTGCGGCATGAATCTCGCGCTGCTGGAAGGGTTGCTCGGCACGGACGGTCCCGTCCACGCTCGCATGGACGCCCGGCCGGGTGACTGCTGCGTGGTGGTCGAGACTTCTAAAAACAATGGCGATTGACATAGAAAAGTCGGGCGTGCTGGGATGAGGCCATGACCGCATCCACGCATGCCGCCCATCTCGCCCACCTCAACGTCGCCACGCTCCGCCACCCCCTCGACGACCCGCGCACGGCGCCGTTCGTCGAGATGCTCGGCCCGGTCAACGCCTCCGCCGACGCCGCGCCCGGCTTCGTGTGGCGACTCGTGGAGGAGGGGGCGGCCGACGCCACCGGCCTGCGCCCCGCGGGCGAGAACGTCATCGTCACCCTGTCGGTGTGGGAGACCCAGGAAGCCCTGTGGCACTTCACCTACCGCAGCGGGCACCTAGGGGCGATGCAGCGGCGCCGCGAATGGTTTGAACGGCACGTCGAGGCGCACCTGGTGCTCTGGTGGGTCCCCGCCGGTCACCTCCCGACCGTCGACGAGGCCCTGGAGCGGCTGGCCGACCTGCGGGCGCACGGGCCGTCCCCCCGCGCGTTCACCTTCGCCTCCTCCTACACCGCAGCCGAGGCCGTCCAGCACCTTCAGGCCGCGCCGCCCACGCAGCCTGAAGCAATCAACTGATCCACAGGTCTTGACGGTTACTCGCGTCGTTTGGCGGCGGCGAACAACGGGGGACGGTTGTTCGCCGGCTCACCGGTTGCGGTCATGCTCTAATCGCCGGATGACGAAGATCGAATCAGGGCTAATACGACGTTGGCTGGACGGCTGGACCGTCGCCCGCTCTCTGCCCGAGGCCGAGCCTGTCGAGCCCGCCGGGGACGGCCTGCGGTCCAAGTGCGACCAACCGGGCCGGGACGTAGAGGTGTTCGCGCTGCGTGCGGACGAGGAGCCCGAGTCCGTAGCACGGCTGGCGGCAGCCGTCGCCGCCGCACGGCAGATCACCTGGCTCACTGTGCCTACGCTGCGCCCAGACACAGTCGAAGCCATCGTCGGCGCCGCCGGACTGGAGTTGCTCAAGCGGTCAGAGTGGTTCATGACGACCGATCTGATCGGGCACCCGCAGTACGCGCCTGCCGCGCCGTACGAGCGCGAGGTGCGCACGGAGGGACCAGTCACGGTCGTCTCCCTCCATGCCCCCTCCGGAGAGGTGGCAGCGCGCGGCTCCATTGCCGTGGTCGGCGGTGATGCGATCGCCGATCGCATCGAGACGGACACAGCGCACCGTCGACGCGGCCTGGGCCGCGCGATGATGAGTGCTCTGGCGGAGGCGGCCGTGTCCCAGGGTGCCCGTACTGGTCTTCTCATTGCCAGCGAGGAAGGACAGCGTCTCTACCTTTCCCTCGGCTGGCACCACAAAGCCGACGTCCTGATCGCCCGGGGGCCGGTGGTTCCCTCCACCTGGTAGAACGTGTCTCGTTGTGCGGAGGCCCATGCATGACCGGCCGGAATTGGACCACTGAGCCTCTTCAGCGGTGACTCTCCAGGGCGAGGACCGCTTTGGTCATTGACGTGAGGCGGTTGGGGCTGCAGCGGGCGCGGCGGAAGATCCGCCAGGCCTTGAGTCGGGCGAAGGCCCGCTCGACCGGGCTGCGGAGACGGGAATGCGCTCGGTTGACGTTCTTCTGGTGCATGGTCAGCTCGCGGCCGCAGTGCCGTTTGAACGGTGTGCAGACGGTTCCGCTGGCTCCTTCGTAGGCTTTGTCCGCCAGGACGGGAACCTTCAGCCGTTCACACACGGTGATGAGTGGTGGGTGCGTGCAGCGGTGATGTCCACCGTGCGGCCCGGCAGGGCGGGCGAGCACCAGATGAGCTCGCCGGCCGGGCCTGTGACGGCCTGAATGTTCACTCCGTGCCGTCTGGCCTTGCCGGAATGGTCATGTTCACCGTCGCCGACCCGGTCGCACTCGGCGATGGTGCCGTCCAGCAGGACGTGCTCCGGCTTGGCCCGTCGCAAGGCGCGGGTAAGCGACGGGGCCTTGTCCGCCAGCAGTGAGGTCACGCTGTGTACGTATGCATGGGCGGTGGCTTCGCTGATGCGGAAGCCCGCGGCGATCTTGGCGAGGGTGGTGTGCTCGCGCAGGTACACCAAGGCCACCAGAGCCCGCTGGGAGGGGCGGAGCTTGCACCGCCTGTCACCCTCGCGGGTGACGATCAGCATCGTGACCCACTCAACGAGGGCATGCGGGAGGTCCAGTGCGCAAGGATAGGTGACCAACAGGGCTCCCTGGTCAGGTGGTTGAGACGTCAGACATCTCGCCCAACAGCCAGGGAGCCCTGCTCGTTACGGCCCCACAGCCATCCCCCGATCGGTGGCCAGGCTGAAGAAGCTCACTGAGGCGTCGGGTGGTGGGGCGGCCGTCCCAGCGGTAGCGGCTCGTTGCCCGGCGGATCAGCATGCGGAGCGTGATGAGAGCGGCGGCGAGGTAGACGTAGAAGTCCACGACGCTGCCGCTCTTCTCTGTGCGGCGCCGGAGCTTGCCGTAGCCGTTCATGAGTGCGTGCGCTCGACGACCCAGCGCCTGCTGGCCTGAATCGGGGCTGGCGCTCCCTTACGCGCGATCTCGGCCGTGAGTCCCAACTCGGCCATCAGGGCACGGGTCTTACCACTGTCGTATCCGCGGTCGAGGTTGACATTGACCGTTTCCGGCAGCGGGCCGAGCTGCGCCTTCGCCGCTTGCAGGGTTGGTGCGTGGGCCCCGGTCCGACGACCCGCGAGTCGTTCCGGTTGGCTCCGTCGGAGACGATTCCGAGCGGAACACCGTAGGCGTCGGAGGCGACGGAGCGCTTCCGTCCCCGCTTACCCCGGTCGACCGGCGATCGCCCCGCCTTCTCTCCGCCGGTGGGGGCCTTGGTGATGCAGCCATCCACCAAGATCTCATACAGTCCGAGGCCGACCAAACGGTCGTACGCTTTCAGGGCGAGGGCGTGGACCTGTTCCGAAAACCCCTGGTCAGACCACTCCTTGACACGACGTCGAATGGTCCGGTCGCGAAGTTTCGGGTGGATCATGATGCACCGCCGCCTCGCCCGTGACTACGAAACCAAACCCGAACACTCCGAGAGCATGATCCGCCTCGCAGCGATCTCCGCCCTCGCCAAACGCGCAACCGGCGAAACCACCCCAACCTGGCGAGACGCATACGCAATCACCCGCGAACTACACGAACCAGACGTCCTCTTAGAACTCCTAACGAAATGATCTTTGTGGTGGTTGGAACCCTCCAATGCTGGGTGCTGGGTCGAGGGCGCCCGGTAGCATCAGGAGCAAGCGGATTCACGTTCCAACGCTGCTCTCGATCCTCTCACCCAGAAGCCGATGAAGCGCACCGTACGCACTCCTTGAAGGCTGTCCACGAGCCCGAAGGCGGTGCGTCGATCTTTCGGGGTACCGGCGCCCAACTTCGCACTATGCCACACACACGACCATACCCAACTGAGTTCATAGGAGAACATTCCCTTGGCGGGGTACATAGAAGACCGCTGGCTCAAGAAGAAGCCCGACAAGGACACCGGTAAGCGGGAGCGAACTGCCCTCTGGGGTCAGGGCAAGCGCTATCGGGTGAAGGGCATCCCGGGCGTCCGGGACCGCTCGTTCGACACGAGCGAAGACGCGAAGCAGTGGCTCGCCAAGGCGCAGACCGACACCACACGGGGCGAATTCGTCGACCCCCGCGACGGGGCGATCTCCCTCGCCCCGTACATCGAGGAGCACTGGTGGCCAGGCCGATCGGACGAACCGTCGACCGCCGCCCCCCCATGCGCAGCAAGATCTGGAACCACATCATCCCGTTCCTGGGTACAACCGCGCTCCGGGACATCGACGCTACCGTGCTGCGCACCTGGAAGGCCCAACTGCTGACACGGGTCGAGGCGTCCACGGCCCAGGTGATCTGGATCCACCTTTCCACGATCCTCGAAGCCGCCGTCGACGACGGCCGCCTGGTCAAGAACCCCTGCAAGGCCCGCCGGACTGTCAAGGCGCCCAAACCCGCGAAGAGGAAGGCCAAGGCATGGGCGAGGCCGACCGTGGAGGCCGTCCGGGCGGGCTTCCAGGAGCGATACCGAATCGCGGTGGACCTCGGTGTCGGCCTCGGCCTGCGCCAAGGCGAGGCGTTCGGCCTCGGCGAGGAGGATGTGGACTTCGATGCCGGTGTCGTACACGTCCGCCGACAGCTGCGGTGGGACTCCAAGGGAAGGCCGTACTTCTGCCTGCCCAAGGGCAGTAAAACGCGAGATGTTCCCCTCTCCCCCAACCTCGCCAAGCGTGTCCGGGACCATCTGCGCCGCTTTCCTTCGGTCGCCTGCACGGTGCCGTGGCGCAACCCTGAGCCGTCGACGACCGAGCTGGAAGCACGACAGCGCAAACCGATCAGCGTCCGGCTGGTCCTGACCACCTCGCAGGACCATCGAATCAACTACTCGATGTGGAACAGGCTGAGCTGGCGGCCCGCACTCGCGACGGCCGGTGTCCTGAAGAAGGTCGGCGAGAAGGTCAGGACGTACGGAGGCCGCAGCCGTCGGTACCCCATCTACGAACTCTCCGGGGAGGACATGTTCCAAGTCCTCCGGCACACGTACGTCAGTACCCAGCTTGAGGCCGGCGAGTCGATCGTGAGCGTCTCGGCGCGGCTCGGGCATGCTTCGCCACAGACCACACTGACGTACTACGCCCACTTCATGCCCGGGGCGGGCAAGCGGGGCCTCGCCGCCATGGACGAGCGGTTCGGTCAAGATCCACAACCATGTCCCTGAGAAGTCCCTGGGCACCCCGCAGGCCCGCAACAGGCCCGCAACAGGCCCGCAACAGGCCCGCAACAGGCTATGAAACCGCAGGTGAGGGTAGTAGTCGCGCACACTGACAACGTGTACGCCGAGTACATGGTGTGGTGGTACCACAGTGCGACGTCGTGAAGCTGATGGTGGAGGCGGTGCCGACCTCTCGCTCCTCAGGGCATCCTCGGGTGTAAGCGGATCCCGGGGTCGGCGACCGTCGGCCCGGGAACCCGTGAAGCGGTAATGCAGGAGCGGGCGGTCATGCAGGCCGTCCCTCGACTGCTACCAGGTCTGCTCGCTGGCTCGTACGAGGACCTCGTTGACGGCGACCCGGCGGTCCCGGGTGACGATGTAGGACACGGTGTCGGCGATGTCCTCGGGGCGCAGCAGTTCCACTCGCGGTCCTTGCCCTCGCCGCAATATTCGCCGGCACACCCACCCGCCGGGCCGACGCCCGCAAGGTCCTCGGCCTTCTCCTTCGACGAGGTGCGCGGTCGACACACCAACAGGCCGCAGCAGTGATCCGCAGCCGGCACTTGGCGGTCGGGTCCTCACAGGTCGAGACGTACGAGGCCGCCAGGAACGGCATGCCGGCCTCCACAACGTCAGGTTGCCCGTCGCGAACATCGGCCGGCGGCCGAATCTCCGCCGACGACACGGCAGGCCCCATCAGGTCGAGGTCGTTGGGAAGCTGTTCGGGCAGCCGGCCGGAGAGCAACAGACGCCCTGTGCCTCAGCCCTGCGGCTGCCGATCGGGAACCTTCCCTCGCCCACCTGATCACAATTTTGTCTGACGAGCCTGCCGTAGGAGCATGTCCGCGTCACAATGGCTCCAGCAGAAAGTCAGCGGCCATATGAAACACGCTGCACGTCACAGATGGGTGGCATTCGTGCTGCCGGCCGCGGCCCTGGCCGCCGCAGTCCCGTTTGTCATCCCCTCACTCGCGGGCGCCTCTCCCACGCCGGCCACACAGGCAGCCGCGCGGATCGACGAACGCCAGCAGGTCCTCGACGCCATTGCCGGCCGGATCACCGAAGGGCTCTCCGAGTCCGGCCGGGCGCACATACCCGGCTTCGCTGAGGTGGAGGTCGACCCCGACCATAACCACCTGCGCCTGTACTGGAAAGGCGCCCCGCCCCAGCGGGTCAAGAGTATCCTCGCCCACCTCCCCCACGGAGTGACCGCCGAGGTCGACCCCGCCCGCTATTCCAGGGCCGAACTTCACGCGGCCCGCGTGAAGTTGCTGAACAGCCTGGCCGCCATGAAGCTGCGAGTCGAGGGGACGGCGGACCCTGTCCGCGTCACCAGCATCGCACCGGCGGTGGACGGCAGCGGTCTGGAGGTCGGCTACGACAACGCCGCCCACACGGCGAGTAGCCTCCTGACGAGCGGACACGGCAAGACGTTGCAGCAGGTCGCCACGGCAGCCGGCCGCCTGTCGGGAGTGCACGTCGCCGCGATCCACCGGCTGCAGAGCGTGGATCTGTCCTCCCGGCAGCATGACAGCTCCCCCTGGACCGGAGCCTCGGCGCTGAAAAACCCACTCGGCGGCATCTGCTCCGGCTCTTACGGCGTGAAGAACGCCCAGGGCCAGTACATGCTGACGTCGGCCTACCACTGCGGCCCCGGCCCTGAAGGCCGGTGGACCACCTGGTGGGGCGGCGACCTCATCGGCACCACCGACGCCACCCAGCGCTCCCCGCAAGACGACGTGGTCGGCATCAAGCTGCCCTCACAGCGCGTGAGCGGCCGGCTCTACGACGGCCCCGCAAGCCGCACCGACGGCTACGCCAAGCCCGTCATAGGCTGGGGGCACAACAACGTCGGCGACTACGTGTGCACCGACGGCGCCAACGGCGGCGTGCACTGCGGTGTGCGCATTGCCCAGACCGACATCGGCGTCACCGGGCCCAACGGCATCTACCGCCCCGACGTCGACCTCGCCTACGCCACCGCTGCCACGCCTGGCGGCGTCGCAGCCGTCAACGGCGACAGCGGCGGCCCAGTCTTCGCCAGCGTCCGCAACCACACAGCCGATGAGGCACGCGGAATCATCACCGCACTCGACCGGACCATCACCTGCCCGCCTGCGTACAACCCCGGCACCGTCCTCGACGGTCATAGCAGGACACCCTGGTGCCTGGCGGGCGTCTACTACGTACCCATCGGAAAGACCCTCAACGACATGCACTGGACCCTGGTCACCGGGTGACCCTTCACAGGCCCAGAGCCGTACCAGAGGCGTCCAGAGCCGCAGCGGGGCCGAAAACGAGACAGCCGACACCGACCGCAGCGACCGGCTGTCCGTGCCGGCCCGAGCACCGCTGAAGTCCAGTACCCCACGCGCCCGGCCCCTCGGCCGCCTTCATCAACGCGGCCTCCACCCCGAGCCGAACACCGGCGGCCCGGTGTGGAGGCCGCCCTCATCGAGGCGGGAAGCCGAGGGATGGCGGGACAGGCGAGTTCGCAGTCCGTCAAGCGAAGAGGTCGGCTCCGCCATCCGTCTGGTCAGGTCCGGTGCGGCGGCACCCACACGGTGACGTCGAACAAGATCTCGCAATAGCGCGCCGGACGCCGCACGCAGCACGGCTTTCACCCAAGGGACAGGGGAAGGCCGTGGGCACCGTCAGCGGTGGGTACGACAGCGTCTCCTGCGCCAAGAGCGGCGACCCCAATGCCACGCCCGTCTGCTGGAACCACCTCGACTTCGCCGACCTCAACTCAAACCTCAGCCGCTGGAGCGTACACCTACCCTGACTCCAAGAGCAGCCTCCGGCCCGCGGTCACCGGCCGGAGGCCCATGCCGCTGCCCGGTGCCAGAACGCGCAGTTCCTTGACGGTTTCCTGGCCGGTCTTGGTGTTGATCCGATGATCAGTTGCCTGCACAGCAGGCGCAGCTGGGTGGCGTGGGCCGGGAAGACGGGCAGCAGGTCCAGCTGTCGGGTGGCCGGCTCGTAGTGCACCGGCTTGACCTTGCCGACCAGTTCGGGGGCGATGTCGGCCCAGCGGTCGATGACGCTGCCGGCAGCGGCCGGGGCCTCCCAGGCCCGCTCGGTCACCAGGTTGTCGATCGTCGCGGCGAACGTGATCGGGTCACAGCCACCCGGTGCTCCGCGACGGCCGGGCGCGCCGGGTGGCAGCACCGCCTCCTGCCGCGTCGACGGGCCGGGCAGCGGGCCGAACTGGAGACCGCAATGGCTGCCGCAGGAGCACGGCTGATCCAGGTCGAGGCGAGGCTCCGAGCGATCGAGAGTGAGGGGCACATGCCCACGAACGACGTTGTCATCAAGAGCGTCCCTTCCGTCCGGGTGGCGGAGCTGACCGCAACGGCCGCGAGCTTCGAGCCCGAGGACATCGGCCCGGTCATCGGGCCGCTCTATGACGAGCTGTTCCGGTGCCTGGGCTCAGCGGGTATCACTCCCACGGGTCCCGGCATCGCGTACTACGAGGATGCCCGGGAGGGCGGAGGCAGGATCAGCGTCCACGCCGCCGTCCTGCGCGACTTCAGTCTTGAGAGCTTCTTGTGGCAGGTCAGGGGGGCAGCGAGGCCGAGAAGGGCGAGGAAGTGCGAGCCGGTTCGCTCGTATCGGACGGTGAGGCGGCGGGAGCCGAACAGCCAGGCGATCGACCGCTCGGTCTTCCAACGGTGCCGGCCGAGCCGTTCGCCCGATTCGATCCCCGGGCGCGCGATGCGCGGGATGAGCCCGCGTTCGCGCAGCCAGGTGAGGTGGTCGGCGGAGAAGTACGCCTTATCCGCGCGAAGCTTGCCGGGACAGCGCCGACGCGGTCCGCGGCGGGAGCGGACCGCCGGAATGCCACGGATCAGTGGCTTGAACGCCTGGCTGTCGTGCAGGTTCGCCCGGACACCGCGACGGCCAGCGGGATGCCCTGGGCGTCGGGCAGGGCGTGCAGTTTGCTGCCCTTCTCGCCGCGGTCAACCGGATTCGGCCCGGTGAGGCCCCCCCTTTTTCGCCCGGGCCGAGGCGGCGCCAATGATCGCCGAGGTCAAGTCGACTTGGCCCCTGGCGTCGAGTTCGTCCAGAACCGCCCGGTGAAGCCGGCGCGACAGGCCTGCCTCGGTCCACTCAGTGAACCGGCGATGCACCGTCGCGGGAGACGTACCGAACGTCGGCGGCAGATGCCGCCAGGCACAACCGCTGGTCAGCACGTACACCACGGCAGTGAACACGGCCCGCTCATCACGGAGCGGTCCCACCACCCGGCGGACGAGCAGTGAACGACGGCAGCAACGGGGCGACCAGCTCCCAGAGTTCATCAGGAACCAGACGCTGCGACAGATCAGCACCCACGACCGGCATCATGCCGCACAGGCTTCACACCACGTGAGACAGCCTCTATGTCGACTGCATGCCGGGTGACCACTGGAATCACTCAGACGGAGCAATGTGTACATGTCCCGTCACGTTGCGCCGTCAGCCATACGAGTGTTCCATGGCAGAGGAGCGAAGCGGCGTGAGAGCCCGGCCATGAAGGTCCTCGACCACGGAGATCAGACACATCCGACTGCCGGCCCCTGCCTCGGCGTCACGCCGTCTGTGGCCTGCCCGCGCCCTCCTCGAACAAGGAGATTCACCGATGGAAATGCGCGGACCCATGCGTAGCCGTCGTCAATTCCTCGGAGCCGCAGCCGCAACCGCCGTGACGGCCCAGTTCGCCATAGGGGACACTGCGCAGGCACAGTCGGAATCTCGAGAACATATGACTCATCCCGGGGTCGATCCTGCGAAACGGACGTCCTTTGGCCCGGTGAAGCAGATCCACGCCGGGGAACTCGACGTGGGGTACGTCGAAGCCGGACCGGCGAATGGGCAGGCGGTCCTGCTCATGCACGGCTGGCCCTACGACATTCACAGCTTCGAGGCGGTCACGCCGTTGCTCGCGGCCAAGGGGTACAGGGTGATCGTCCCCTATCTGCGCGGCCATGGCACCACGCGATTCCTGTCGAGCAAAACGCCCAGGAACGCACAACAGTCGGCGTTCGCCGTCGACATCGTCGCGCTGATGGACGCCCTGAAGATCGACAAGGCCGTTCTCGCCGGGTACGACTGGGGATCGCGGACGGGCGACATCATTGCGGCCCTCTGGCCGGAGCGCTGCAAAGCGCTGATCTCGGTGACCGGCTACCTCATTGTGAATGTCGAGGCCAACAAGATGCCGACGCCGCCGAAGAGCGAATGGGCCTGGTGGTATCAGTACTATTTCTCTACCGAAAGAGGCGTGCTCGGCCTCCAGGAGTACCGGCGCGATCTGGCCAAACTGGTCTGGAAGTTCAACTCCCCGACCTGGAACTTCGACGAGGCGACCTTCGATCGGACGGCAACGGCATTCGACAACCCCGATTACGTCAGTATCGTGATCGACAACTACCGCTGGCGCCTTGGGCTCGCGAAGGGGCAGCCGCGGTATGACGAGCTGGAAAAGCGTCTGGCCGCGGCGCCGGTCATCATGGTGCCGACGATCACCATCGACGGAGCGCACGATCCGTTCACCCCTCCGGGGAACGGGTCCGCGTATCGCAAGAAGTTCGCAGGCAAGTACGCGCACCGGACCTTGGACGTAGGACACAACGTTCCGCAGGAGGACCCGCAGGGGTTCGCGGCGGCTGTCGTGGAGGTCGACGGGTTCTGACCGGTGCGGCGCCGCGAGGGACCTACCAGGTCCGCTCGGAAGCACGGACGAGGACTTCGTTGACGGACACCTCGCGGTCGCGCGTGACGACGAAGGCGACCGCGTCCGCGACGTCCTCGGGGCGCAGCATCTCCATCCCGGCCGGCTGCCGGCCCAACGACGCTCTGATCTCGTCCCGCGAGTGCGTGACGAACTCGGTGTCCACCGTCCGGGGTTCGACCACGCTCACGCGCAGTCGCTGCCGCACGACCTCCTGGCGCAGGGCCTCGGTGAACCCGTTCACACCGAACGTGGCCATGCTGTAGACCGCCGTGCCCGGCCGTGCCACACGTCCCGCGGTGGAGCTGATGTTGACCAGGTCCGCGACCCGGCGGGGCGAGTCCGCCGCCGCGCTCAGCAGGTGCGGCAGCGCCGCGTGGGTGACGTGGAGCAGGGCCTGGAGGCTCACCGTTAGCATGCGCTCTCATTCCTGGGCCGGCGCGTTCAGGACCGGTCCGGCCATGCCCACATCAGCGTTGTTGACGAGGATGTCCAGGCGGCCAAGTTCGACCACCACACGTTCCACGGCGGCCGTCGCCTCCTCCGGCTTCGTGATGTCGGCATCCACCCCGAGGGCAGCCCCGCCCTCGGCGCGTATCTTCCCGGCCAACTCCCCGAGCCAGTCACGACACCGGGCGACCAGGGCGACGGCGGCGCCCTCCGCGGCGAGGCTCAGGGCGGTTGCCTCGCCGATGCCGCTGCCGGCGCCGGTCACCGGGGCAACGGTGTTCTGCAGACGTGCGGACACGGCTGTCTCCTTGATCTGGATCGAGACCGAAACCGGGGGTGGGAATGCGTGACGGCGGCGCTGCGGTGGTGGACGCCCGGTGCCTGTTGCGGACCCGCGGCTGCTGGTGCTGGACGGTGCCGTCAGGCGGCCGTGGAGACGGTCGTGAGCATGTCGAGGGAGACCTGCCACAGGCGGGCCGCGTTGTGAACGTCCACCGCGTGGGCGGCGACTCCCCGGCGCACACCAGGCCGGTGCGGGCCGGCCTCGTTGCAGTCCTCGAAGTAGCGGCCGGTCACGCCCTCGGCCGACGGAGAGGCGGCGAGCAGCACCGAGGTCGCGGCACCCTGCTCGATGTTCTTCCAGGACACGTCGGTGCTCGTGGGGTCGAACGAGGCCGGGCTGTTGGAGATGTCCCCGATGTGGCGGCCGAGCCGGGTGCTGGTGATGCGGCCCGGGTTGAGGGCGTTGACGGCGATGAGGTCGGTCGCCCAGCGGCGGGCCGCCTCGACTGCGAACAGGACATTGGCGGTCTTGGACTGGCTGTAGGCAGCCCATGGGTCGTAGGGGCGCTGCTCGAAGTTGATGTCGTCGAAGATCACGCCGCCGTTGACGTGGCCGACCGAGCTGACGGCGACCACGCGTGCACCGTGGGCTGCTGTCAGGGCGCTGTGCAGGCCGGTGGCGAGAGCGAAGTGGCCGAGGTGGTTGGTGGCGAACTGCATTTCCCAGCCTTCCTTCGTCCGCTCCAGCGGCGAGGCCATCACGCCGGCGTTGAGGACCAGGATGTGCAGCGGCCCCCGCCACGCCGCCACCAAGGCGTGAACCGATTTCTGATCGGCGAGGTCGAGCGGCGCGGCGTCGACCGTTCCCGGACCGTTTGCCGGTGCGATCTCTTCCGCGGCCCGCACGCCGGCGGCCAGGTCGCGGACGCCGATGGTCACCTCGGCGCCGGCGGCGGCCAGGACCCGGGCGGTTTCACGTCCGATGCCGGAAGCGCCCCCGGTGACGATGGCGCGCTGGCCGCTCAGGCCGATGCCTGCCAGTACCTCGGCGGCGGTGGTCTGCGCCCCGAACGGGGTCGTGAGGAGGTTGTCGGTCATTGGTTCTCCAGGAAGGCGACGTGAACGGGAGGCGAGTGCGCGTCCGATGGCGCGCGGCCAGGGGGTGTCGTACCCTCATATCCGGAACTGGTTCCGGTTACGCCATCGAGAGTAAGCGGAACTGGTTCCGGTTGCAAGTGTGACGAGGAAGGGAGTCGACGGTGACCGGCATCGAGGGGGGTTCGGCGCGGCCCGGCAGGCCGCTGCGCGCCGACGCGCAACGCAATGAGGACCGACTGCTGGAGGCGGCAGCGGACGCCTTCGCCCGTGAGGGAGCGGGCGCCTCGGTCAAGGACATCGCCCGTGCGGCAGGTGTCGGCGTCGGCACCCTCTACCGCCGGTTCCCCTCCAAGGAACTGCTGATCGAGGCGATCTACCGGCAAGAAGTACAGCAGCTGTGCGAGGCGGCACAGCACCTCACCGCCAGACAGCCACCGGTGGACGCGCTGCGGACCTGGATGGAGCGCTTCATCGACTTCATGGCCGCCAAGCAGGGCATGGCCGACGCGCTGGCCGTGGTCCTCACCGACGAGAGCGAGAAGGTACACACCCGGTCACTGCTCGCCGACGCCATCGCCCACCTGCTCGGCGCCGCGGAGGGGCAGTCGGTGGCACGGCCAGGGGTCGAGGCGCAAGACGTGCTGATGGCCCTCGGCGGAATCAGCCTCATGGCCGCCAGCGAAGAACGACGCGACCTGGCCACCAGACTCATCGACCTGCTCCTGCACGGCGTCGTGGCGAGCTGACGCGATCCGCGCGACTGCCGCCCCCGTCGATTCCCTCGACGCCGCGATGGCCATGACGCCGGGCGGACCAGTGGGCAGTCGATGTGGGCGCGCCCCTGAACGCGGGAAGCGGCCTGGGCGGCCTCGGTGGCGTCCAGGCTGGGTGGTCCGACGACTCCACTCACCGCAGCCACCGAGCAGGAGCTGCGGCAGGCCGTACCGGCACGGCTCGCCGCGGCCTTGGGCGGTACCGGTGCCTTGCCGGTGCCGGTCGGCGAAGGGCGACTGCGCGTCTCCTTCAACGGCGGGATCCCGCTGCGGCGGGCCGACGCCGCCCACGGCACGTCGGTGCGCTGAGCACCCTCTCCGACGCCCTCCGCACCGGCAAGGCGCAGTACGTTCCGCATCGACAGGAATGCATCCGCCGTCCGCGTCAGAACGTCAGTGTGTCCCCGGTACAGCCATGCCCTCGCCATGCCGGTCTTTCCCCTCGCCCGGTCGGAGGCCGCAGCGCGACAGCAAGCCGGCGGATGGTCACCGCCGTTGGCGTCGAGGGCCCGGGTCCGTCGCTCGACGGGCCCGGGCTGGAGCGGGCCGGACGGCGGATGCTGAGCTGTTCCAGCACCGTGATGGTGGCGCGCTGTCCCCACTCAGTGATCTCGGTGATGGTCCGTGCGCCGGAGACGACTGCGGAGGCGCAGACCAGCAGCAGGCCGACCAGGGGGTACACACCGCCCGCGACGCGAACGCGGGTCGGGCACGCGCTGGAGGTGGGCGCGCAGGCGGCTGGCGTCCTGCTGGTGGAAGGGGCCCAGTTTCGCCTCGGCGGCAGGGATCGGGGAGGATGGAGCGGCAGGCACGGGACCTCCATGTGATCAGCGGGCGTAGACACCCTGATGATCATCGATCTCGCGCCTGTGCTGTTGTCGCGTCAACTCCCGCTGAGCACAGACGATCTACGCGATCCCGGAACTTGCAACCACCCTGGACGAAGCTGGACCGGGAGGCGTCCGCCTCCACCGGGGCTATTCCGTTGTTGTCCGGGATCTTCCGGACACGGGCTGGGTGAGCAGTTGACGCTTGTCAACTGGCATAAGCCTGCGAGACCTTGAGGGTGTCCTCATAGAGGTGGAACTTGACGATCTTGTCGCCCTCCACCTGGAAGTGCATCGCGACAGGCATTTCGTAAACCTTGCCGGTGCTCCTGGCCTCGCGCGTGAACCGACCCAGCATGACTGCGTGATCGCCGTCGACCAGCAGGGCCTCGACCTGGTCCACGTTTTTCTCCGGGACGATGTTGTCCACGAGGGTCCGCAGGTAGTCCGCCACGTCGCTGCCCTTGGAGCGGTGTCCGGTCCAGGGCAGGGAGGGCGAGCCGGGAACGTACCAGTCGATGTCTTCCGCGAACGCTGCGGCCACCGCGTCCGGGTTTCCAGCGGCGAGCAATCCGAAGAACTTCTCCACAACCTCACGCGTGGCCATGATCAGGAACCTTTCAGAGCGGTGAGCTGGAGCGTCGCCCCAAGATGAGGAGCCGCATGAATCGCCGGTTCTGAAAGCGCGCGGGAAACAGCGGAACCCGTCGAAGGATCAGGAGGGAAATTCATGTGCAGGCCAAGTAGAACAGTTATGGACCGGGCGGTCAAGAATTGTGTCCGAACGCCTTGCGGAGGGTATGGATGGCCTGCTCGATGGCGGCCGTCGCCGCCTGGGTGGGACGGACGGGGTTGAGCATCATGAAGTCGTGGATGATGCCGTTGTAGCGGACGCTGGTCGTGGGCACGCCGGCCTGGATCAGGCGGCGCGCATAGGCTTCACCTTCGTCGCGCAGTACGTCGTTCTCATCCACGATCACCAGCGCCGGCGGCAGCCCAGACAGCTCCTCCGGGCTGGCCCGCAGCGGTGAGGCGGTGGCTTCCGCGCGCTGCGCGGGGTCGGTGGTGTAGGCGTCCCAGAACCAGGCCATGGACCTGGCGGTCAGAAACGGCCCGCCTGCGAACTCCCGGTAGCTTGCGGTGTCCTGGGCGGCGTCGGTCACGGGGTAGTACAGCGACTGGTGGACGAACCTGACATCGCCGCGCTGCTTGGCCATGATGGCCAACGCGGCGGCCATGTTGCCGCCTACGGAGTCCCCGGCGACGGGCATGCGGGAGGCGTCCAGGCCCTCGGCCACGCCGTTCGCGGTCAGCCGGCGTGCGGTCGCGTAGGCCTGCTCGATCGCCATCGGGTACCGGGCCTCGGGGGAACGGTCGTACTCGACGAAGGCGATCGCGGCGCCGGTGCCGACGGCCGGCTCCCGTACGATCCTGTCGTGTGTCCCGGCGTTGCCCAGGATCCAGCCTCCGCCGTGAATGTAGAGGATGACCGGCAGGCCCGCGGCTGCACCGACGGGTTTGACGATGCGGACCTGGACGTCGCCCACCTCGGCGGGCACCGTGATCCACGTGTCCTCCACGTCAGGCTTTTCGACCGGTGCCGCCTGGATGTCGTCCAGTACCTTGCGGGCGCCTTCCGGGCCGAGTTCATAGAGGAACGGCGGTTTCGCCGACGCGTCCGCGACCTCTTGGGTGGCTGGCTCGAGGACGGGCTTGGTCATGGCGGGTCCCTGCCGTTGTGCACAGATCACACCCTCACCCCTGGGCCGGTCCGGCCGGGGGGGCGCCTCTTCCCTCCAGCCTGACTCCCGCCCCAGGAACCCGCACGCCGGAGTCGATGCCTTCGCCTGCCGGACAGGGAACCACGTCGTGAACCGCGCGTCTTCCTGGTTGTCTGCTTACGCGTCGTCAGGGCTGGGAAGCTGACGCAGCGCGGTACATCCGATCTGCAGGAGGGCCGCGGTGTCCATGTTGGTCTTCGCGAGGAACTCGATGCCCTGCAGCGCGGCGAGCAGCAGTCGGCCCAGCTCGCGTGCGTCAGCGCCCGGGTCCAGCGCACCCGCTTGCTGCGCCTCCTTCACGCGGTCCACAAGAAGGTCCTCGACACGCTGGTACGTCGCCCGAGCCAGGGCGACCACGTCGGGATCCTGCCCACGGAGCTCCGAGGCGCTGTTGACCATGAAACAGCCTCGGCGCTGGGCATCTGTGCCGTAGCTGTGCGCGACGTCCTCGAACAGGCGCGCCAGGCGCTCCATGGCGGTGCCGGAGCCGGCAAGGACCTGCTGGATGTGACTGATCTGCTCGGTGCAGTAGCTGTTCAGCAGCTTCAGGAAGAGCTGGCGCTTGTCGCCGAACGCGCCGTACAGGCTGCCCTTGCCGAGGCCGGTGGCGGCGACCAGATCGCTCAGCGACGTGGCGGCGTAGCCACGGTTCCAGAACTGCTCACGCGCCAAATCGAGCACCCTGTTCTCGTCGAAGCTCCGTGGACGCGCCATCCGCACAGTCTAGCCATTCTTGACTCATCGTTCCATATCGTCTGGGGTCCTGAGTGGCCACTGCCGGAGGCCGGGTCTAGCGTGGGCAACGTGCGGCAGGCCCCCCGCGGGCCGTAGAAGTGGAATCCCTGGGGAGGGAGGCCGGCATGCTCCCTACGTACCACCGGACCACGACGATCGCCGGCCAACAGGTGTTCTACCGCGAGGCGGGCCCGAGCGAAGCGCCGGTGGTTCTCTTGCACGGATTTCCCAGCAGTTCCCACATGTTCCGCCATCTCATTCCCGCGCTCGCCGATCGGTATCACGTGCTCGCCACCGACCACATCGGGTACGGCCAGTCCTCGATGCCCACAGTCGAGGATTTCGGCTACACCTTCGACAACCTGGCCGACATCACCGCGGGGCTGCTCAATGAGTTGGGGATCAATCGCTTCTCGCTCTCCGTGCACGACTACGGTGCCCCGATCGGCTGGCGGTTGGCCTTGAACCCGGCCTACGAGGTGACGGCCGTCATCTCGCAGAGCGGTGACGCATACATGGAGGGCTTCGCCACGCCCTTCTGGGACGACCTGTTCGCATACGCCACGTCACCGAGGCCTGACACCGAGCCCGGTGCGCGGCCGAAGTTCGGCGCCAAGACCACGCGCTGGCAGTTCGAGAACGGGGCTGAGGACGTGAGTCTGGTCAGCCCGGACACCTGGCTGCACGACCAGACCTTGCTGGACCGGCCGGGCAACGACCAGGTGCAGCTGGCGCTGTTCCGGAACTACCCGACCAACATCGAGGGCTGTCCGCAGCTCCAGGAGTACTTCCGTACCAGCAAGGTGCCGCTGCTCGCGGTCTGGGGCGAACGCGACGAGCTCTTCGGACCGGACGGCGCTCGGGCCTTCTCCCGTGACCTGCCGGACGCCGAAGTCCATCTGCTGCCGGCTGGTCACTTCGCCATGGAGACGCATCTCGACGCCATCAGCGGCTACATCCACGGATTCCTCGGCCGCGTCCTCAGCTGAGGCGCGCCAGAAGCGGGGGCACAAGGAGGGCGGCGATCGGATGGCGACCTTGATCGCGGTCAACGTGGGGATGCCCAGAGACGTGCCCTGGCACGGCAGGACTGTGTACACCGGGGTGTACAAGCAGACCGTGTCGGGGCCGCGGATGGTGCGGCGGCTGAACATCGACGGCGACGGTCAGGGGGACCTGGGCGGGCACGGTGGGGAGATGCGGGCCGTGCTGGTCTACCAGCTCGAGTCCTACCGCTTCTGGTCGCGGAAGCTGGGACGCGACGACCTGACGCCCGGAAGTTTCGGTGAGAACTTCACCGTCGACGGGCTCCCCGACAATGAGGTGTGCATCGGTGACCGGTACCGCATCGGCGGGGCCCTCTTCGAGGTCTCACAGCCCAGGGTGACGTGTTACCGGGTCGGCCTGCGCATGGGAGAGCCGCAGATGGCGGCGCTGCTGGTGGCCCATCACCGGCCCGGTTTCTACCTGCGTGTCATAGAGGAAGGAGAGGTGGAGGCCGGGCAGGAGATCGTCAAGGTCTCCACCGGCCCGGAAGCGATGACCGTCGAGGAGATCGACTCGGTCCTCTACCTCCCCGGGCACACGCGCGAGCAGGTGGAGCGGGCCCTGCGGATCCCCGTCCTCAGCCCGGGCTGGCAGGGGTCGATGCGCACGCTTCTGGAGCAGGCCGAAACGGGGTCGGGCTCGTCGTCGGGCAGTGCCGGCCTCACGGCGGCATCCAGCGCCCCGCCCCCTGCGTGGACCGGCTTCCGCCCCCTGACGATCACGGACGTCCGGCCCGAGAGCGAGAGTGTGATCAGCCTGTCCCTGGCCGCAGCCGAGGGCCATGCCCTGCCGGCTGCCCTGCCGGGGCAGTTTCTGACCGTGAGAATACGACCTCAGGGTGATGGGCCACCGCTGATCCGCAGCTACTCGCTGTCCGGCCGGCCCGGCACAGGGGCATACCGGATCAGCGTGAAGGTGGAACCACATGGTGTGGCGAGCAACTATCTGCGCGCACACGCCCGCGCCGGTGACAGCCTGGACATCGCCGCGCCCCGCGGCACGTTCTGCCTGTCCGACGGGGACAGCCCGGTGGTTCTGGTGTCCGCCGGGGTAGGCGTGACGCCCGTGCTCGCCATGCTGCATTCGCTGGTGAGCGCCGGCTCCCGACGGCAGGTGTGGTGGCTGCACAGCGCCCGCAACGGCACGGAGCATCCCTTCGCCCAGGAGGCACGCAGCCTGGTGGAGCGCCTGGACCACGCACGGTCGATCATTTACTACAGCAGGCCGAACACCGAAGACCGGCAGGGCGAGGACTACGCGCAGGCGGGTCGCATGACGAGCGAGCGGCTCCTCGGCCTGGGCCTGCCCACCGATGCCGATGCCTACGTGTGCGGGCCGGTGACCTTCATGGACGATGTCACCGACGCCCTGGTCAAGGCCGGCCTGCAAGCATCGCGCGTGCACACCGAGAACTTCAGCGCCGGTCCCTCGATCACCCCGGGGATCAAGGGCGCGCCGCCGCCAAGGGCGCCGCACCAGCCCCCGGGCCCTGCCGGCACCGGCCCTTCCGTCTCGTTCACACGCAGTGGGCTGACCGTTTCGTGGGACGACGCCCGCAACTCCCTGCTCGAACTCGCCGAAGCCTGCGACGTCCCGGTCCAGTGGTCGTGCCGCACCGGCGTGTGCCACACATGCGAGCTCGCCCTGATGTCGGGGAGCGTTGACTACTCACCCGATCCCGTCGAGCCGCCGGGCGACGGAAACATCCTCATCTGCTGCTCCAAACCCGCTCAGGACGTTGTCCTGGACCTTTAACGCCGCCCTATGGGCGACTCCCTGGCGTGATCACGAAGAGCGGTCGCTGAGTACGGCGGCCGACACCTGACCCGCCAGCCACTCTTCGGTTTCGTTCCACGACCAGCCGCAGTCCGCCACGTACACCCGCCAAGACTGATGTCCGAGATAGAACCACAGGATGTCGGTCCCGCGGTCGATGGTCAGGCCCTCCTTGAGGACTTCCAGATCTTCCAGCCGTGCGGCGACTTTCGCCAGAGCCTCGCGGTAGACACAGTCGGCACGGGTGAGGGTTTCCACCGCGGTTGCCTCGAGTGCAGCGGCAGTGACCAACCTGCAGGAGGGCGAAGTGCCGCTCGTTGTCCACCCGCACCCCGTGGGTGGTCACCGCCACGACCTCGCGGGGATCGCGGGTAGCGCCTGCCGCCGCGAGTGTGTCCTCGGCGACCGATGCGCTCATGCCCTCGCTGATGAGATGGGACAGGATCGAAGACTTGCCTCCGGTGCTCGCATACACCGTAGGAACGGCTGTCTCCGCCTCACGCGCTATGTCACTGACGGTGACTCTCCCGTAACCGTGTTGGACGAACGAGCGCAAGGCGGCGTCCTGGATGGCCGCCCGAGTCTCCTGGACGTTGTCCCGACCGCATGCCCGAACTGCCAGGCGCCCGGCGACGCGGTCCGGCCGCCTACGCCGACGCCGCGGACATGCGCAGGGCGCTCGAGGGCGCGTCGACCCTCATCCTGGTCTCCGGACACCGTACGGGTCGCCGGCTGGAAGAACACGCCACCGCGGTCGAGGCCGCGATCGCGGTCGGCGTGGGCCGGGTCCTGTATGTGTCCCTCGTCAGCGCGGCGCCCACCGCCACCTACCTCAACGCCCGCGACCAGTGGCTGACCGAACAGTTCCTGGCAGGGGCCGGGATCCGCCACACAGTGCTCCGGGTGGGCTTCTACGCGTCGACGCCTGCGGCCCTCGCCAACGAGCAATTTGTCGTGAGCGGTCCTGCGACGACTGGCCGGGCCGCCTTCGTCACCCATGAGGACATCGCCGACGTGATCACGGCCGTCGCCCTCGAGGACGGTCCGCACTCCGAGCACGACGGCGCGACCCTTGAGATCACCGGGCCCGAGGCCCTGACTCTCGACGAAGCGGTCACCCGGATCGCCGCAGCCACCGGTCGGCCCTACCGCTACGAACCCGAGACCCTCGAGGAAGCCCTCGCACGGCGATGGCGACTGGGCATGAGCGGAGAGCAGATCGAGACCTGGATCTCGTGGTATCAGGCGATCGAGAGGGGCGAGGTTTCCGTGGTCACCGACGTGGTTCCCCGGCTCACCGGCTCACCGGCGACCCCGATCTCGAACGCAGCCTGGTGGCCCGCGCCGAACACCGCCCGGGTACCGCTGAGTTGAGACGGAAGCAAAGCTAAGACGGTGCCCCGTGGGGTGAGGCGGTCGTGGGGCGGTGCATGGGACGGGGTGAGTCGCATCGAGGACCGCGATTCCGTGTCCGGCCGGCTCCCCGGCAGATCCGGGCGGCCGCCAACCAGTCCTTGCCGCACGCGCAGAGGCGAATACGGCGTACGCCCAATGCGGCCTCTCAGAAAGGCCCAGGCGAGCCTCGGGAGCGATGTCCATCAGTGCGTCCAGGCATGCTGCAGTACGAGAACAAGGCTGACACCGAGGACGAGTGCGATCACTCCCAGGACCATCACTTTCGTCTGATCGCTCATCTGCGGCCGTTCATTCGTGCGGAGGGCTCGGTTCCTACCGGCGACTCGAAGTCCTTGACGGCCCGGACAGCGAGCCGGCCGTCACCCGCACTGCAGGCCCGCAAGACCTGCCGGGCACACCCGACATCCGCGCGGGCGAGGGAAACGTGGCTACTGGTTTTCTGCCTGGTCAGAATGGCATGGCAAGGAACTGAGGCGCATCACATGATCTGGCGATGGGTCCGACCGTTCCCTCCCCTGTCGCGAGTAACTCCTCCTTACTGGTGACCGTGCGATGGCGACGACATACTCGACGACGCACACAGGGATCTCCCTGACTCGATCTTTCTGCGGTCAAGCCCGAAAGGGACGCCTTGAAGAAGGGCGGCGGGTCGCACTCCGACCAATCACTCGATCGTGCGATGCTCCCCGCTCTTTTCCGATCCATAGTGATTCCTGTGAGCGATCGATAAAACAAGGAGAAATGACCATGGAAAAGATCGCACATCGCATCGGGATCGCGACCGCGTCTCTTGCGGTCGCCACAGGTGCTCTCTTCGCTGCCGGCGGTTCCGCGAGTGCGGCCGCTTTTCCGGCGGACACGCCCACCCCCGCCCAATCAGGTGTGGTTGCGGGGACGGGAGCCACCGGCTGGAACCACGGCGGGTACGGCGGAGTCAGGAGTGAGGGCTACCGCCACCGCGGGAACCCCTCGGACGGGCACTGCGGCCGCTGCGCCTACGACCGCTTCGACCGCTTCTACCCCTGGGTCTGGGACCAGCTCACGGAGCTCAGACACGTCAACGGGAACCCCTCGGACGGGCACCACGGCCGCTACGCCTACGACCGCTTCGACCGCTTCTACCCCTGGGTCTGGGACCAGCTCACGGAGCTCAGACACGTCAACTGACCCTGGGTGTCCGTCAACGCGAACTCCCCGCCCCAGCATCACAGCCCGAGCAACCGGCAGCGCCAAAAGCAGCCCAGCCCTCCACCCCTCGCCGACGAACGCATCCAGCGCATATCTGCCGCACCAACGCCTGCCCCGTCGGCCTCGCCACCCAGGACCCGCGCCGCGCCAGCGCATTGAACGTCCACGGAACATCGGCTCGGGTCCACCGCTTCCAGTCCGCCACGGCGTGCAAGATCATCGCTTCGCCGGCCGCATGTGAACCCGCTCAGTGTGCCAGCGCACGCTGCGCCGGCGTGTAGACCCGGTCACTGCCCAGTCCATGCGGAGGAGAGGGAGTCTCATCGTGGCCAGAACCTCGCCCCCGTCATTGACGGCTGAAGGAGCGGCACCAGCTTGCGGTGGGCCGCAAGCTCCTCATCCAGGCCTACCGCGTGCTGCGCGAACTCGACGCGGCACACCAGGGAGAAAGCCCAGCTCACGACTTGATGACCCTCGGCACACGGCCTTGACGACTAATTGGCGAGAGCATCACCCTGCGTCATTAGATCTCTCGCGATGCCCACAGAGAGCTCCACGCCAGGAGTGCTGACTGCGCAAGGACCGCTCACTAGATTATGCGATGCACAGCGAACACTGATGGTGTTGGTATTTAGTTCCTGATAGAAGTCGGGGGTGTTTTGCACGATGAGCGGTACTGACGGCGCCCTGAGCTCCACGCCAGCTGGGTCCCAACCTTCCTCGTCTTGTCACACCCGCATTTCGGAGTGCGCCACCACCGATCTCGACTCTCCGAAGTATGAGGCAGGCCAAACATTCACGGATGGACTGGAGCCCTGGCTTTCAGCGTGGCTGGCAGTCGGCCAGGAGAATCACTGACACAGTGTGCCATTCCCCCATCCCCTAGTTGAAGCTGATGAGCCGACAATGATTGACACCGTCATCTGGTTGATCGGATTCCGCTACCACATTGCCCCCGATCGTACAATTCGGTGCTTCTACCTGGTCGACAACGCCAGGAACCAGCAACAGGCTCGGCGGATCGCCGCCGAACGGGCGGAGACACCCGCCGAACGTGGACGACGCAAGCACCTCGTTCTTGACCAGGCTTGGACCGAAATACGGCGCCTGCGCTGTGACTCCATCGGCAGATGGAAATTTGAGCTCTCGGAGGATTCCCGCTGAACGTCGTCCGTCACGGCCCAGTATGGGAGCGCCAAACCGGGGATGGTGCAGTAGCGGTGAGCCAGTCAGAGCTGGGGAGCGTAGCGAGGGTTTGACATGGGTGGGACGGTCTTGGACGGGCTGTCCCACCAACGTGTGTCCGCGCCGCATCCAGTGGCAGCGGCGGACACGTACTTGGCGGCTACGCCGCCGTCCCGACCAGTTCACCGCGTGGTCGCGGCATGCAGGAGGGTGGCGGGCTTCAGCTGCCGGCAGACGATGGATTTCAGCTGGTGTGAGGTCCACGAGGTCGGGTGCGTCGGCCGGGTCACCCCATTTTTTTTCACTTCTGGACGGCCTTCACCGCGAGGAACGCGTGGGCGAGCATGGTGGGCGTGATGTGCTGGCACCATCCCATGTTGCGGCGGACCTCGTACGTCTACGACAGTGGCCGCCAGCGGGACGCAGGCGAGGTAGTACGCGATTTCGTCGGGCTCGCTCATGCTGCGGCGGGCCAGCATCCGCCGCTGCCGGGTCGGCTCGTCGCCGTCGAACTCCCACACTGCGGGCAAGCGGGCGGCTGCCCAGTCGTAGAACCGTTCGCCCTTGGCTCCCGCACCCGCCGACAGATGCCGCCATGCCTCGGGCGGGGCCTGGGCGAGGACGGGGTCGATGCGCGGGCCGTGCACGGGCTGCGACTTGGACACGGCGAAGAGCGACGGGGCGCCGGCGTCGATGGCGCACCCCGCCCGCTCACCGCGGCAAGACCAGTCAAGCGGCGAAGCGATCAGGATCTGCGGCCTTCCAGTCCACCGCCCAGGACTCCGGCGGCTCGATCAGCAATTGCCCCGGGTCCAGCCATTCATAGAGCTCCGCGTAGGAGCGGACCGTGACCGGATCCACGCGCCGACGCAGCATGTGCGGGCGCAGCTCGGCCGGTCCGTTCACGCCCAGCGAGGCGATGATCTTCAGGGAGCTGTTCACCGTGGCGGACTGGAAGCGCTGGACCCGGACCGACTTGTCGTCGACGTGCAACGCGCGGGCGCGGCGCGGGTCTTGTGTGGCGACTCCGGCGGGGCAGGTGTTGGTGTGGCAGCTCTGCGCCTGGATGCAGCCGATCGCGAACATCATGGCGCGAGCCGCGTTGGTGAAATCGGCGCCTTGCACCATGCGCTTGACGATGTCGGCTCCGGTGGCCACCTTGCCGCTGGCGCCGATCCTGATCCGGTCCCGCAAGCCGGCGCCGACCAGAGCGTTGTGGACGGTGATGAGTCCCTCGGTGAGGGGGCTGCCCAGATGGTCGGCGAACTCCAGCGGGGCGGCTCCGGTGCCGCCCTCCGCTCCGTCGACGATGATGAAGTCCGGCGCGGTGCCCTCCTCGATCATGGCCTTGCACACCGCCAGGAACTCCCGCCGGGAGCCCACACAGAGCTTGAAGCCGACCGGCTTGCCCCCGGACAACTCGCGCATCTCGGCGAGGAACCGGATCAGTTCCCGCGGAGTACTGAAGACCTCGTGGTACGGGGGCGAGATGACGGTCCGGCCT
This sequence comes from Streptomyces sp. NPDC025793, assembly GCF_055558375.1. Taxonomy (NCBI): domain Bacteria; kingdom Bacillati; phylum Actinomycetota; class Actinomycetes; order Kitasatosporales; family Streptomycetaceae; genus Streptomyces; species Streptomyces sp. NPDC025793. The sequence continues at coordinate 34,315 of NZ_JBVHMR010000032.1, forward strand.
TCAGGGACTTCGCGTACCCGGGCTATCTCGGCGGTGACCTTCTCTCCGGGCAGCACTCCTCCGATGCCGGGCTTGGCCCCCTGGGAGAGCTTCAGGGACACGCACTTCACGCTGTCGTGAGCGGCCTTGTCCGCGAACCGCGCCCGGTCGAAACGGCCGTCCGTGGTGCGGCAGCCGAAGTATCCGGTGCCGATCTCCCACACCAGGTCCCCGCCGTGCCGCAGATGGTATTCCGACAGGCCGCCCTCACCGGTGTCGTGAGCGAATCCGCCGAGGGCGGCGCCCCGGTTCAGGGCGAGGATGGCATTGGCGGACAGCGAACCAAAACTCATTGCCGAGACGTTGAGCAACGCCATGTCGTAGGGCTTGGTGCAGTCTGGACCGCCGATGCGGACCCTCGGCTGCTCCGCCTGCACCGGGCGTGGCCTCATCGACGACTCGAAGTACTCGTAGCCTTCGGCATAGACGTTCCGTTCGGTCCCGAACGGTTGCTCCGCCTCCAAGCCCTTGGCGCGCTGATAGACGAGACTGCGCACATCCCGGTCGTAGGGACGGCCGTCGTAATTGCGCTCGATGAAATACTGCTGCAACTCCGGCCGGATCGACTCCAGCATGAAGCGCACATGTCCCAGCACGGGGTAGTTGCGCAGCACCGAGTGGCGCTTTTGGAGGAGATCATAGGCACCCACACCCGCCAACACCGCGAAGAGCAAGGCGGCCGGCCACCACCAGGCAGACACGGTCGACGCGAAGGCTCCGAATGTGACTGCCACAGCCCCAATGAATACGATCGCTGAAATTCTCATCACCTGTGAAACGTACAGCCGTCGAAGTCCGCGTCACAATGTGTCATTGATGCGATATGCGGCACATTCGGCGGACGGAAGTCCTATCAGCTCGGCGTGTGCGAATTCCGTCACGCCGGCCCGGCCTGGACCGAACCGTGTGCGTAACGGCCGGCCCATGCGGCCAGCATCGTCGCGACATAGCGCGCGTCGGCACGATCGGTGAGCAGATGGTCGGCCCCGTCGATCGCGACGAAGGACTTGGGATGCCGTGCCGCGTCGAGGATCTGCTGGGCGTTCTCCACACTCACCGTCTCGTCGATCGGCGAGTGCAGCACCAGGAGCGCGTGACGCAGCCGGCGGATGCGCTCGGCCTGAGGCTGCGTGCCGATGTCGTCGAGGAATTCCCGACGGATGTGGAACACGCGGCCTCCGAGACTCACCTCGGCCTCCCCGTTCCGCTCGATCTCGTCCCGCCTGCCGCCGAAAGCGCGCACGACGTGCTCCGGGTCCGCAGGCGCAGCGATCGTGGCCACCGCCGCCGTCTCGGGTATCCGGTGTGCGGCGGCCAGCACGGCCGCGCCGCCCAGCGAATGCCCGATGAGGATCGACGGAGCCGTGAAGTGCTCACGCAGGTGGTCGGCGGCACGCACGAGATCGTCCACATCGGAACTGAACGTACTGTCGGCGAAGTCACCCCCGGACTCGCCGATGCCGGCGAAGTCCACACTGAGGACCGCGATTCCGCGTTCGGCCAACTCCCGGCAGATCCGAGCGGCTGCCAACCAGTCCTTGCCGCATGTGAAGCAGGGGGCGAATACGGCGTACGCCCAAGGCGTCCCCTCCGGCAGGTCCAGGCGTGCCACCAGCGGGACGCCCTGCGAGCCTACGAACTCGATTTTGCTACTGCGCCTGGACATCCTGGCCCTCCACGCCCCCGACCCCGATCTGGTTTCGTATGGCACTTTTCTTCTGCAGACGGCCGCCGAGCCAAGATGACTCAAGCGATATCAACTCCCTGGGCAGAGTGAACCGGAAAGGAACTGAAGACATCGCGCAATCTAGTGATTCATGCGACTACCAGATCTCAGGTGAAGCCCACGATGCATACCCGCGGCATGGGCCCACCTGGGCAGCAGTCAGTCACCAGATCATGCGATGCATTGCGCGCCTTCCCGCTCGACACTGGTCGCGCTGGCAGTTACTACTCCTCGGGAAATTACGGAGTGATTATTTTGCGCACCAAGAACAAGCTGGTACGGCACATCGCGACCGCCGCGGCTTCTCTGGCGTTCGCCGGAGGCGTCCTCCTCACCGCGGGGGGTTCCGCGAACGCGGCTGCTTTTCCGGCCGACGCGCGCCTCCCTGCCCGGGTGGGTGCGGTGGCGGAGACGGGAACCGCCGGTGGGCACCACGGCGAACACCGTGGACACGCCTGGGACCGCGCCACGTACGACCGCTTCTACCCGTGGATCTGGGAGCAGCTGAAGACGTTCGGGGTGGCGTAGTGGGGCGGCGTCGGCATCGCCCGGTCCCGGATGTTCCGTGGCACACCGCGGGGAGGTCCGGAACGACGTCCACGGCTGTGCCCCTGTGGAATCCGGGAAACCTGCCGGTGTCGGAGGAAGTGCGTGAGGACGGACCGCAAGTGACCAAGGAACACACCGGCCGCCGCGGCCTCACGCCGGACCGTCGCAGGAGGCACACCGCTGAGCTGCTCGCCGCGTGCGCCGCCTGTCTCATACCGTGGACCGTGATGCTGGGTCTGACGCTGCCGTCGTCCCACCACGTGCACGAATGGCGCCTGACCTGGGTCGGATTCGACGCGCTGCTCATCATGGCGTTGGCATCCACGGCGTTGCTGGCCTGGCGCCGCCGCCGTTCGGCCATCCTGTACGCGCATGCCACCGCGGTCCTGCTGATCTGCGACACCTGGTTCGACATCTCGCTCGACGCCGGCACCGAGGACGTCTGGATGGCGGGAGGCCTTGCCCTGGCCACCGAACTGCCGCTCGCCGCCTTCCTCATCCATCGGGCACACTCCCTGATCGCCCTGCTGCAGTGGCCGCCCACACACACCACCGCCGGCGACACTGTCGGGGGCCGGACGGAACCTACGTGATCCGGCGAACTGCGGAGCAGCGGAACTGGGCGCTGACAGCGAGCAGATGGAGGGGGGAGCCGCCCTACGCGACAACACACAGCCCGACGAAGGCGAGCGTCGCACCGGCGAGGAGTGCCAGGACTTCGGCCGTCCCTGGGACGCCGCGATCGGACGACGTCACGGCGGTGGCGGTCCACAGCGCCAGGGTGTATCCGTGCGGAGCCGCGCTCGTGGCCCCGGCTGCACCGAACCGGCCGCGGTTGACCATCCGTCCGCGACACGGGGGAAAGTCCTGCCACGCCGGTGCCCCTCCTCGAGTGCCTGGTACCCGGCCCGGTCTGCGCCGGGGGAACGACCCGGTCGGTCTCCGGGCTCAGCCGTCCGCTTGTGATCGGCTCGCTGACGGCGCCGTGCCTGGGGCACCGTCGCGACCAGCATCACTCGTACGTCAGGCGCCGGCATCGCCCATTCACGGGATCCTCGCCGCCGCGCCCCGCCGCCGCAGGCGTCGCTCAGTGCGCCCCGTCGGAGATGCCGCCCCGTTCGATCGCCAGCCGGGTCAGCTCGACTCGTGTGTTGATGCCGAGTTTGGTGAAGATGTGCTTCATATGCGTGTTGACGGTGTGCACGGACACGTAGAGCCGGTCGGCGATGGCCCGGTTGGTCAGGCCCTCCACGACGAGCGGAATGAGCTTCCGCTCGGACTCGGTCAGGCTCTCCCATCCCGGTGCGCCGGTCGTGTGGTGCCGTGGGGCAGCTGTGCGCACGCCGAACTGTCTGAGGCGCCGCATGATCCGTTCGTGATCGCGCAGGGCTCCGGAAGCCGACGCCAGCTCACCCGCCTCTTCGAAGTACGGGATCGCCGACGTGGTGTCGCCCGACGCGGCCACGAGATCCCCGAGGTCCTCGCAGACCGCGGCCAGGGCCAGCAGCCTGCCGGTGCTCCGGTAACCGGTGACGGCGGACTCAAGTGCACCCCGGTCGTTGTGGAGCAGGCCGTCCGCATGGGCACGGACGGTCCCGATGATCTGCTGGCTGTCGTCCTGTTCGGCGAGGGTGCGCAACGCGTCGGACACGGCCTGCGCGAGCGACCGGTCCTCGCCGCGGAGCGCCATGCGCGCGATCCCGGGCCAGTGGGACGGCGGCACCGCAAGCAGCTGTGTCGGCTCGGCGTCCGTGAAGCTGCCGCCCAGCGCCGCTGCCGCTGCGGCGTTCCGGCCCTCCGCGTCGGCCAGGCAGGCGCGCGCGATCGACACCCACAGGCCGAACCGCTGGGCGCTTGTGCCGGAACCGGCTTCGGCGGCGCGGAGCTGGTCCCTGGCTTTGGCGAGGTCACCGCGTCTGATCTCCACCAACGCCAGCACAGAGAGGGCCTGGGGATTCAGCTGGGTGATCTCGAGTTCGTCGGCCACCATGAGACTGGACTCGGCCTCCACGGCCGCGTCGTCCAGCGCCCCCTGTTCGAACAGCGTGCAGGCACGGCTCGCATGCCAGTGGGGAAGTGACCAGCCCAGGCCCAGCGCCTCCGCTTCGCGCTGCCCCTCCCGCAGCACCCGCTCGGTGTCCGCGAGCCGGTCGGTGGCGGTCAGCACCGTGGCCAGCCACAGCGCGGGAATCCGCGGAGGCCGCAGGTGGAGTACGCCGGACTCCGTGCCGGCGCGTGCCGTGGCCTCCTCGGCGAGCTCGAGGGCGCGGGCGAGACGCCCACGGTAGAAGAACGTCTGTGACTGGAACACCATGGCGCTGACGACGACGGCCGGGTCCTTGCTGCGGTAGGAGGCCTCGACCAGCCCGATGTCGGTCTGCTCGGCAGCGGTGATGTCCCCGAGGTACACGTGGCCCGTCGCCTTGGTCTTCAGCAGCCGTACCCGCAGGTCGGCCGGCAGCCCGGGAAGGGCCAGAGCCTGCTGGAGATGCGTCATCGCGGCGGCGTCGTCCCCCGCGGCCTGGTGGATCTCGGCGGCCACCAGGCGCAGACGCGCATCCTGGAGCGGCTCCAGCCGGTCCGACAGGGTGGCGTCGACCAGGTCGAGCGCCTGGTGGACCCGGCGGGTCCGGCCGAGGTACTCGGCGGCGTCGGTCAGCAGGGCGATGCGCCGCCGGTCGTGCAGGGGCAGCAGTCCGGCGATCTGCTGAGCCAGGTCCGCGGCCGCGTCGGGGGCGGACGAGGACAGTTCCCGTACCGCGGTGGTCAATGTGGTCACGGCGTCGTCGTCGACCGGGCCGCCCGACAGGACGACGTGCCAGGCCACCTCGGCCGATCGTGCCCCGATGCCACGCAGGATGTCGGCGGCCTCCCGGTGCAGAGCGGCCCGTACGGCCGGCGCCAGATTCTCGTGGACGGCCTGCCGCATGAGGTCGTGGCGGAACGCCAGTCGCGGGCCGTCGCCCGAGAGCAGACCGGCGTTCAGGGCCGCCTCGACGCCTGACAGCAGGCTGCCGACCGGCCTGCCGAGCATGCGGGCGGCCGTACCGAGGTCGAACTCCCGGCCGAGGACGGACCCGATCTGGAGCAGGCGCACGGCATCCTCCGGGAGCCGGTCCAGACGCGCGGCGACGCTCCGCCGGAAACCGACGGGAATGCCGTCGTGCAGCAGGCTCGCCACGCCCGCCTCCACTTTGACGGCGTCCGTGTCGGCGAAGGCGCGCACCAGTTCGATCGCCAGGAACGGATTGCCCGCGACGCCCCCCAGGAGCCGGGCCAGCCCGGGTGACGATTTCGCCCCGAGGACGTCGGCCGCGATGTGCTGCAGCTCCTGCTGCGGCAGGGGGCCGAGGGTCAGCCACCGGGCCCCGAGGTGTTCGAGGTCCTCCCGCACCCTGGCGACGGTCGGCCGCTCGGTCTCCGACCGTACCGCCAGCACCCACAGGATCCGCGAAGCCGCCAGTCTCCGGGGCAGGGTGCGGAGCAGCAGGAGCGTGGCCGGATCCGCCCACTGCGCATCGTCCACCAGCACGGCCACCGGGGCGCGCTGGGCACGGGTCTCCAGAGCGTCCGTGATGCTGTCCAGCAGCCACAGCCGCTGGTCGTCGGTGGCCGCGGCCGCTTGTTCGGAACCGTCGGATGGCTGCAGTGCGGACTGCAGGGCGGCTCCAGCGGCGTACTGGTCGAGTTCGTCGGCCCGTACGGACACCACGTCGAACCCGGACCGCCGTGCCATGTCGTCCAGCTCCGCGAGCAGCCGGCTCTTGCCGACGCCGGGTGCGCCTTCCACGACGACGCAGGCACCCCGTCCGCCACGCACCGCGTCCAGGGCCTCACGGGCAGCGGCCATCTCTCGGCCCCGTCCCCTGAGGCGCAGCCCGTTCATGGCCTGGTTCCCACGCCCGCCGGGCCGGTCGCCCGCGGGGTCTGTGCTGCGCATGGGGCCAGCATGCCGCACGGCCACATCCCCCTCAACGCCGGTTCCCGTGTGCTCGGCGCTTTCACCCGGGTGATTGTCGGTTCCGCGCCGTCCGCTCACCCCGTCGCGACGCATGGTTCGGGGCGTCCAGATCTGTTGCCCCCGAGAGGAACATGACGTGCGTACAGGCAAGGAATACCTGGCGGCACTGAACGACGGCCGCACGGTGTGGGTGGGTGACGAGCTCGTCGACAACGTGGCGACGCACCCCAGGACGAGGGCGTACGCCCGGAGCATCGCCGACTTCTACGATCTGCACCACCGTCCCGACCTCCAGGACGTCATGACGTTCCTGGACGAGGACGGTGTCCGGCGGTCCATGACGTGGTTCCAGCACCGCTCCAAGGAGGACCTGCTGCGCAAGCGGCGCTACCTGGAGACGGTGCAGCGGGAACTGGGCGGCGGGGCGATCCCGCGCACGCCGGATGTCAACAACTACGTCCTGCTGACCTACGTCGACGACCCGGAGCCCTGGAGCAGCCAGTCCGTCGGGACCGACGGGCGGGACCTCACCGGGGGGATCCTCGACTTCTGGAACGAGGTGCGGGACGGCGACCTCAACGCGACGCCGGCCTTCGTCGACCCGCAGGCGGACCGCTCGCGCGACTCCGCGCAGGCCCAGTCCCCCGCGCTGCGGGTGGTCGCCACCTCGGACGAGGGCATCACCGTGCGGGGTGTGAAGGCGATCAGCACCGGCGCGGCCTTCGGGGACTGGATCCACATCGGCGTCTTCTACCGCCCTGGCATCGTGTCGGAGCAGATCATCTACGGGGCGGTGAAGCCCAACACCCCCGGGGTCACCATCATCTGCCGCGAGAGCAACGTCCGCGACGGCGAGGAGGTGGAGCACCCGCTCGCCTCGCAGGGTGACGAGCTGGACAGCATCATCGTGTTCGAGGACGTACTCATCCCCTGGAACCGCGTCTTCCACATCGGCAACCCCGAGCACGCCTCGCTGTACCCGCAGCGCGTCTTCGACTGGCTGCACTACCACTCGCTGGTGCGTGCCATGGTGAAGGCCGAGCTGATGCTCGGTCTGGCCCTGCTGATCACCGAGCACATCGGCACCTATCAACTGCCCCCCGTCCAGGCCCGGGTCGCCCGATTCGCCGGCTTCCTCCAGACGCTCAAGGCACATGTGATCGCCTCGGAGGACGAAGGGTTCTTCACTCCTGGCGGCATCTACAAGCCGAACGTCCTGATGTTCGACTTCGGGCGGGCGTACTACATCGAGCACATCACCGACCTGACCCACGAGCTCATCGACCTGTCCGGTCGTGCCGCGCTCATCTATCCCACCGAGGGACAGTGGGAGCGGCCCGAACTGCGGCCGTGGCTGGCGGCGCTGCAGACCGGACCGGTCGGCAGGCCGCACGACCGGCTGAAGATCAGCCGCGTGATCCGCGACATGTTCCTGTCCGACTGGGGCGACCGCATCAGCGTCTTCGAGAACTTCAACGGCACGCCCCTGCTGGCCATTCGAAGCCTCACGATGAAGCGTGCCGAGATGTCCCCCACCGGCAGCATGGCGGACCTCGCGCGCAAGGTCTGCGGCATCGAGAGCGTGAGCAGCGACGGGCAGCCGGAGACCGCGTACCTGGCCCAGGCGGACTACGCCCGACGCCAGGACGCCTCTCGTCAGAACGCCTCGTAGCAGGATGCCGGGGCCCGGGTCAGAGCATGCCGCACTCCCGGGCCCTGGCGACCGCTGCGCTCCGGTCGTGCGCGCCGAGTTTGCGGAAGATCGCCCGTACCTGTGTCTTGACGGTGTTGTGGGACACATAGAACTCGGAAGCGATCTCACGCAGTGTCAGCGGACCGCACAGGGCACGGAGCACTCGGCGCTCCCCTAGCGACAGCTCCTGGGGGCCGGACACGACCAGCGGCACGACGGTGTCCTCGCCGACTCGCCGGAGCAGTTTCGTCAGTGCTCCTGGTGACTCGCACCGGGCCGCTACCCGCTCGGCCGCCGCACGGGCCTCCCCTGCGGCGGCCGTGTTGTGCCGAGCAGTGGCAAGTCGTGCCCGTGTGACGTGGTACCAGGCGTGCATCTGGGGTTCGCTGCCGGTCCCGGACGAGTCCGCCAGCGCCGCTTCCGCGTCGGCCAGGGTCCGGTCGGCCTCGTCGGCCCGTCCCTCATCGAGGAGCAGGCCGGCCCTGCCGATGTAGGCCGGCGCCGCGACGAAGTGCCGCTCCAAGCCGGCCGCCCCGGCCGCGTCCAGGGCTTCGTCGCTCAGCAAGCGCGCCGGATCGTGGCGTCCGGCCAGCAGGGCGCACAGCGCCCGCAGACCCAGCGCGCGGACGAGCGTCAGGCCGTGCCCGGCGGCATGCGCGTCACGGGTCGCCTCGCCGAGCAGCGCCTCGGCCTCCTCGTACCGCGAGGTCCACAGCAGAGCGGTACCGCGGGCCGTACAGGCCAGGGCACGCCAGGAAGTCAACGGGACCGTGCCGGCGAGGACGGTTTCGGCGACGCGGTCACCGGTCATGATCTCCCCCTGGAGCCAGCAGGCCACGGCCTGGGCGACGGCTGCCGCATCGGACACCGTGCTGCCCTCGCCGACCGTCTCCGCTCCCGGCTCCCTGAGCCGGACCACGTCCAGCCAGCGCCGGGCTGTTTCCGGAGCGCCCCTTGAGAGGTCCGCCATCGCCGCCACCACGCACAGTCTTGCGTCGGCGGCGACCGTGCGGGGCGGCAAGAGCTCAAGCCACCCCGCGACCTCCCGGCTGCGGCCTGCCGAGATCGCCTGTTCCCAGTCCTGGAGTATCGACGCGACGGCGGCGGCCTCGTCACCGCCCCGCACCCAGTGCCGTACGGCCGCGGTCGTCTCGCCATGCCGTGAGTACCACCGAGCCGCCGATCGGTGCAACGGTACGGCGGTCTCCGGCCCTTCGGATCCGAGGAGGTCGCAGAGCAGCGCGGACAGTGCGCGGTGACGCCGGTATACCGAGGGATCGGCGGCTGCCGGGACGAGCAGTTGGACGGTCCGTACGAGCTCACGCAGCAGTGCGCCCGCCCGGTCCCCGGCGAGGGCCCGGCACGGCCCGGCGCTCAGCTCCTCGAGCACGCTGGTGCGGAGCAGGAACCGGCGCTGTTCGGTGGTGAGCCGGTGGAGCACTTCGGCGGCCAGGTACTCGGTGACCGCTCGCCTGCCACGGGCCAGGCCGGCCCTCGTGTCGGCGTCGTCCGACGAGCGGGCGAGGGTACGGCCCATGATGCACACTCCCGCCGCCCACCCCTCGGTGGCCTCGTACAGCGCGCTCGACGTGTCCGGGGCCGGAGCGGACCCGAGCAGATCGGTGAGCACGGCGTGCGCCTCCTCGGGAGTGAAGGCCAGGTCGTGCTGGTCGAGTTCCGCGACCGCGCCCCGAACGCGCAGGGTCGGTACGGGTCCACCCGGTACGTGACGGGTCGACAGAATGACGCGGAAGCCCGGCGGAAGCCTTGCCAGGAAGTCCGAAAGGCTGCGGACCGCGTCGACGTCCGTGATCGATTCCACTCCGTCGAGGATCAGCGCGAGCGGTCCCTGTCCGTCCAGTCCGGTCACGAGGCTCGGCAGGATCTCCTCGAGCCACGCGTCGAGTGTCCACTCGCCGCAGTGGGGGTGGACGGGCAGTTCCGGTCGTACGTGCTGCAGTGCCCGCAGGATGCCGGCCCAGAGCCGGCCCGGGGCGTTGTCATACGCGTCCAGGCTGAGCCAGGCGCACACGCCACGAGTTCCGAGGCTTCGCGCCCACTCGGTCAGGAGCACCGTCTTTCCGGCACCGGCGGGCGCGGAGACCACCACCACGGGCTCGGCCGACGCGTCCAGCCGGCGCAGCAGCCGGGGGCGGGTCAGCAGGTGTGGGGGCTGGTCCGCAGGACGCAGCTTGAAGGTCGGCACGGAGCTGGTCATGGCACCTTCGGTGGAGTCGTCGGGAGGAGCGGAGCCCCCGGCGTCCGTGGCTCGCCTGCAGGAGCCGGACGCCGGGGGCCGTAGTGGGCCGGGTCAGGGGTACGGCAGCCTCCGTCGCGCCGCTGTCACCAGCGCTAGCAGGGGGGCCTGAGCGTGCCGAAGTCTCCGCCGAAGTGGAGCAGCGGCCGGCCTTCCACCCGGTGTTCGAAGTGGCGGACGTCGCCCACGAATATGGTGTGATCGCCGCCGGGCAGTGCCGCGGCGACGTCGCACACGACAGCCGCGATGGCGTCCTTCAGCACCGGCACGCCGTGGTCGTCGACGGTCTCCACATCCGCGAACTTGTCCGGCTTGGAAACGGCGAAGTTCCGCGCAAGGTGCTCGCTGTCCTCGCCGAGGACGTTGACGGCGAAGCGACCGTGCTCCGCGATCGCGGTTCGCGTGTACAGCTGGTTGCCGATACACACGATCAGTTGGAGCGGCTCGAGGGACAGCGCGGAGACGGCGCTCGCCGTCATGCCGATGGCCGTGCTGCCCGAGCGTGTGGTGATCACGCTGACGCCCGTGGCGAGTCGGCTCATCGTGGCGCGGAAGCCGAAGACCTTGTCGAGGGTTTCACTCATCTGAGGACCTCCGTGAATGCGGGGCCGAACCCCGCGGTGTGATGGAGTGTTCGACGTCGGCCGTCCTCGTGGATGACCGGCTCTCGTCGTGGTGGCGCCGTGGGGATCAGTCCGTGCCGAGGGGTTCGAGGACGAAGGTGTGACGCAGCAGGGTGTACGGCACCTCGGTCCTTCCCCGGTAGGGCCCGGCGTCGGCCGCGTACGTGTCGTAGCGCGCGATCAGCGACTGCCTTACGCCGAACACCGGATCGGTGTCCAGGTGCGGGTCGTTCGAGGGGAAGAGCATGGTGGTCACGCGCTGGAATCCCGGAGCCGCGATCAACAGGTGCACATGGGCGGGACGCATGAGCGACCTGCTGGTCGCGCTCATGAGTTCACCGACCGGGCCGTCACCGGGTATCGGGTAGCTGGACGGGCGAATGGAACGGAAACCGAAGTGCCCCGTCCCGTCGGTGCGGAACAGCGCGCGCATGGCCGGCTCGTCCAGGCCGGGCACCTCCATGTCGTAATGGCCGTCCGAGTCGCTGTGCCAGACGTCAACCGCCGCATCTGCGATCGGCGCTCCCTCGTGGTCCACGACCCGTCCCTCGAAGAACAGCGGGGTACCGGGCAGACCTCCGGAGATATCGGCGGCGTCTTCCTGCTGCGGCCGGTCCTCCCTGAAGTACGGGCCCAGCACGCTGTTCTGCGTGGCCTGGCTGGGGCGTCGGTTGGTCAGGGCGTCGACCAGCATGGTGACGCCGAGCACGTCGGACAGCAGGATGAACTCCTGACGCGTCGGGGTGCACGTCTGCCCGGTGCGCGTCAGGAAGTCGACTCCCCGGGACCATTCGTCCTGCGTCAGTTCGACGTCGCGGACGAAGGCGTGCAGGTGCCGCACCAGTGATTCCAGGATCTCGGCGACGCGAGAGTCCTTGGTCTCCCGCATGGTCGAGATCACGGCCTCGGTGATGGTGTCGCTGGTCAGATCACGCATGACGCGCTCCCGTGGTGGTCGAGTGGTCGGTCGCGGAATCGGTCCGGGGATGTCCGTCGCCGGGTGATGTGCACGGCTGCTGCCCTGCCCAGGCGCGGGCCAGGAGGGCGCGTACCGCCGTCCGTTCGACCGGTCGCGGGTTCCAGTAGCCGTCCCGCACGATGAGTTCGGCCGCCTGCTCGATGCCCGATTCCGGCATGCCGAGGTCCCGCAGTGCCCGGGGGACGCCGAGCCTTCCCGCGAAGTCGAAGAGACCGCTAGCGGCATCAACCGCCGACAGTGCCTTCGCGATGCGTGCCATTGCCTCGGGCGCCGCCGATGCGTTGTAGGCGACCACGTGCGGCAGGACGACAGCGTGGGTTTCGGCGTGCGGAAGCCCGAACGTGCCGCCCAGCACATGGCACACCTTGTGATGCAGGGCCATGCCCACCGTGCCCAGGCACGTGCCGGCCAGCCACGCCCCGTGCAGGGCGTCGGCCCGCGCCTCGCGGTCGTCCGGACGTTGTGCGACGACCGGGAGGGAGCGGATGAGAGATTCGAGCGCTTCACCGGCCATCAGAAAGGCGAGCGGGTCCCGGTCCTGTGCGTAGAGGGCCTCCACGGCGTGCGCCATCGCGTTGATGCCGCTGACCACCGATGCCGCCGGAGGAAACGTGAACGTCAGGTCGACGTCGTACACCACGGTCTTCGGCAGCACTTCCGGCAGTCGGCGGGTCGACTTCCGGCGCCCTTCGGTCTCTCCGAGGATCGGCGTCATCTCCGAGCCGGCGTACGTGGTGGGCAGCGCCAGCTGTGGCAACCCGGTCCGCAGGGCGACCGCCTTGCCGAGGCCGATCGTCGAGCCACCGCCGATGGCGAGGACCGAGTCCGCTCCCACGGTCCTGGCATACGCGACCGCCTTCTGCGTGACCTCGACGGGGGTGTGCGGAGCAGCTTCCGTGAAGGTTCCCACCGCCACCGTACCCAGTACGTCGTGTACCTCCGCTGCCTGGCCCGCTTGACCGGGTGTGCACAGAATGAGCACCCGACGGCATCCGAGGGCATCAGCCTCTTCAGGGATACGGCTGCGCGTACCGCTGCCGAAGACCACCTTGGTGATCTGTCCCCGATGCACGAATGTCTTCATGAGTATTTCCCCAGTCCCGCCGTCTGATTGGAAACAAGACTCTCGATGCTTGAATGACGGGGGTCAACGGAATCCGCGAGGGATAACGAGCACCGGCGGTGAAATACCTTGTTCGCGGGACAGGCGCCGCGCGTGGGCCTCCGGCTCTCGACGGATATCACCCATCTGCGGGATGCCGGAGGTGCCCAGGAACTGGGATGGTGCATCCGGAAGTCTGCCAGGCAGCCTATGCCTGTCGAAATCACCGAAACGACGTCCGATGGGTCCGCATTGACGCGCGGCGAGGGCTCACGCAAGGGAGCGTGCAAACCCAGGAATCCGGGCGCTTTTCGTGCGTTTCCCAGGCCAGGTGCCGGCAGTCCGGCACGCACCTGATCCACGGCTGAGATCCGGCCGTCGCCCCCACCCCGGGAAGCCGCCACTCGAGAGATCGCCGACATCGCGCAGACAGCCGTCGGCACAGTACTGCGCGAGTCCTCACCACGGCTGGTGATCGAGGTCACCCGGGACGACGGCGGCAGACGGGATGCACGCAGGGGCCATCGGTGTTCCAGGAGCGCATTGCACCCCCATTGACAGCCCTCCGACCCGGCGTCCGGGACAGCCCCGGGCCGGAGGGCGCGAGATCTTCACGCAGGGCCCTGAACGACACAGAGCGATCGATCATCGATCAATGCACTCGCCGACGGGAGACAACGATGCTGACCGTGCTGTCGCCGATCTTCGCTCTCCTCGCAGCTGCAACCAACGCTCTGGGAACGGTGATGCAGCGCCGGGCCGCCACCCTCGTCCCGCAGTCCAACGCTCTGCGCATCGGCCTCATGTGGGACCTGCTGCGCACCCCGGTCTGGCTGCTCGGCATAGGCGGCGTCGTCCTCTCGGCGATGTTCCAGGGCGCCGCGCTGGCCACCGGTGCGCTGGCGATCGTGCAGCCGCTCTTCATGCTGGAGTTGCCGTTCGTGCTGCTGCTCGCGAGCGTCGTCTTCGGGCGCCCGTTGCCCAGGGCCGGCTGGCTGCCCGTGGGCAGTATCGCCGTCGGCCTTGGCCTGGCGCTGTTCGCGGCAGCGCCGACCGGTGGCACTCTCCGGGTCCCTGCGGCCCGGTGGACGGCGGTGGGAACCTGCTGCCTGCTCGCCGTGGCGGTGCTGTGCAGCGTCGCGGTCAAGCTGCCCAACGGCCCTGGCCGCGCCGCATGCCTGGGATCGGCCGCCGCCGTCTCCTACTCCCTCACCGCCGCGCTCATGAAGTCCTCGACCATCGTCCTCAGCCGCCAGGGTATGAGTGCCTTCTTCGCCGCATGGCAGACCTATGCGTTCGCCGCTCTCGGCGTGTGCGCCCTGTTCCTGCTGGAGAACGCCATGCAGTCCGGACCACTGGTCGCCTCCCAGCCGGCCCTGACCCTCGGCGACACACTGGTGAGCCTGGCTCTCGGTGTCACGCTCTACGGGGAAAGGCTCCGTGGTGGCTGGTGGCTGACCCTGCAGGTATTCGGGCTCGCGCTGGTGGCGTACGGGGTGACCCGCCTGTCACGTCAGCATCTCATTCCCGCAAGGACGTGAAATACGTGTTCGGTGCGACAAAGGCCGGCAGCACAACCCTGGGATCGCAGCCAATATCGCCGATCTGCGGGATGGCCAAGTGCACCGTGGCCTCGGACCGTGGAATCAGGTCTGCAGAATTCACGCGAACATTTGAGGATCCGAAGCACATGGACAAATTGGTCAATACGGCCCTGGAGGCTGTGGCGGATGTGCCGGATGACGCGTCGTTGGCCGTGGGTGGGTTCGGGTTGAGTGGTGTGCCGAACGTGCTGATCCAGGCACTGTACGAGCGGGGCGTCGGCGGGTTGTCGGTCGTCTCGAACAACTGCGGGGCAATGGATTCGGGCCTGGCGGTACTGCTCTCGGCGGGCCGGATCGGACGGGTGACGGGATCGTATGTCGGGGCGAACAAGGAATTCGCGCGGCAGTACCTGGCCGGGGAGCTGGAGGTGGAGCTGATCCCGCAGGGCACGCTCGCCGAACGGCTGCGCGCCGGGGGTGCCGGCATTCCCGCGTTCTACACCCCGGCCGGGGTGGGCACGCAGGTCGCCGAGGGCGGACTGCCCTGGCGCTACGACGGCTCCGGCGGGGTCGCGCTGGCCTCGCCGGCCAAGGAGGTGCGGGACTTCGACGGCACCGAGTACGTGCTCGAGCACGGCATCCGCACCGATTTCGCACTGGTGCGGGCCGCGAAGGGCGACCGGCACGGGAACCTGGTGTTCCGCAAGTCCGCCCGCAACTTCAACCCCCTCGCGGCCATGGCCAGCAAGGTCACGATCGCGGAGGTGGAAGAACTGGTCGAGCCCGGCGAGATCGAGCCGGACGCGGTGCATCTGCCCGGCATCTTCGTCCAGCGGGTGCTGGTCCTTACCCCGGAGCAGGCGACGGACAAGAAGATCGAGCGGCGGACGGTGAGCAGCTGATGGCCTGGACTCGTGAGGAGATGGCTGCCCGCGCCGCGCGTGAGCTGTGCGACGGCCAGTACGTCAATCTCGGCATCGGCCTGCCCACGCTGATCCCGAACTACCTGCCGCCAGGGGTGGAGGTGATCCTGGAGTCGGAGAACGGCATCCTGGGCACCGGCCCCTACCCGGGTGAGGACGAGGTCGACCCGGATCTCGTCAACGCCGGGAAGGAGACCGTCACGGTCCTGCCAGGTGCTTCCTTCTTCGACTCGGCGCTGTCATTCTCGATGATCCGCGGCGGCCACATCGACGTCGCGGTGCTGGGTGCCATGCAGGTCTCCGAGCAAGGAGACCTGGCGAACTGGGCGATCCCCGGAAAGATGATCACGGGGATCGGCGGCGCCATGGACCTGGTCCACGGTGCCCGCACGGTCATCGTCGTCATGACCCACACCGCCAAGGACGGCTCGCCGAAGATCCTCACCGAGTGCGCGCTGCCGCTGACCGGAAGGCGCTGCGTGAACCGGATCATCACCGACCTCGGTGTCCTCGACGTCACCGACGAGGGGCTTGTGCTGGTCGAGTGCGCACCGGCCGTCGACGTCGAGGAGATCATCGCCAGGACCGACGCCAAGTTGACCGTCACGGAGGGCCTGCTATGAATCCCGTTTACATCGTCGACGCCGTGCGCACGCCGATCGGACGCTACAACGGCGGCCTGGCCTCCGTACGCCCCGACGACCTGGCCGCCCAAGTCGTCCGCGAACTTCTGGCCCGCATACCCCAGTTGGATCCCAAGCGTATCGAGGACGTGTACTTCGGCAACGCCAACGGCGCCGGCGAGGAGAACCGCAACGTCGCCCGCATGGCGGCGCTGCTCGCCGGCCTGCCCACCAGCGTGCCCGGGGCGACAGTCAACCGGCTGTGCGCCTCCGGACTCGAAGCCGTGATCCAGGCCGCCCGCGCCATCGCCGTCGGCGACGCCTCCATCGCCATCGCCGGCGGCGTCGAGTCCATGACCCGCGCCCCCTACGTGCTGCCCAAGAACGACAGGCCGTTCCCGGCGGCCCACGCCGAGCTGTACTCCACCACGCTGGGCTGGCGGATGGTGAACCCGGCGATGAACCCGCAATGGACCATCCCTCTGGGGGAGTCGGCTGAGCTGATCGCCGAAAAGCACGGGATCAGCCGAGAGCAGCAGGACGGGTTCGCCCTGCACAGCCATCAGAAGGCCGCCGCCGCCCAGGAAGAGGGCCTGTTCGAAGCCGAGTTGGCGGCCGTCCCCGTCCCGCAGCACAAGGGCGACCCCCAGCTGTTCGCGGCCGACGAGTGCGTGCGCCCCGACGCCTCCCTCGCCGCGATGGCGAAGCTGAAGCCGGCCTTCCGTACCAAAGACGGCACAGTGACGGCTGGTAACGCCTCCCCGCTCAACGACGGAGCCGCCGCCCTGCTGCTGGCCGACGAGGAGGGCGTGAAGGCCATCGGCCGCGAGCCGCTGGCCCGCGTCTGTGCGACCGGAGTGTCCGCGATCGACCCCGACTACTTCGGCCTCGCCCCCGTCGAAGCCGTCAACCGGGCCCTGGCCAAAGCCGGCCGGGCCTTCGCCGACCTCGACGTACTGGAGCTGAACGAAGCCTTCGCCGCCCAGGTCCTCGGCTGCCTCGCCGAGTGGCCCGAGTTCGACACGGCGATCCTCAACCCGCAGGGCGGCGCGATCGCGCTCGGCCACCCCCTCGGCGCCTCCGGCGCCCGCCTCGCCGGCACCGTCGCCCACCAGCTCGCCCGCCGCGGCACCGGCACCGGCGTGGCCACCCTCTGCATCGGCGTCGGCCAGGGACTCGCCCTCGTCCTCGAACGCTGACACGCACGGGACGGGCAGACCGTCGTGGGGAACAGCGGCCGTGACCGGGATCGGCAGCGGCTTCCGCGCGGGGGCGGCAGGTGCGGACGTACGGTACTGGTATGTGCGCCATGCGGGAAGGCGGCGCGGCGCAGCCCTACGGGCCCCACCCCCCTTCGCCCAGCCCCGGGTCGCTGCGCCGGGCCGAGCTGGACCGGCTGCTGGAGCTCGCCGTGCGCGACACGGGCGTGCACGCGGGAGCGGTCTTCCTGCTGGCGTCCGACGGGCAGACCCTGCGGCTGGAGGTGACCGCAGGGATGCCGGCGGAGTATCTCGCGCCCTGGTTCGGGGTGGCGCTGTCGAGCCGCTTTCCCGTGACCGACGCGGTGCGCGAGCGGCGGCTCGTCTGGCTCGGCGACCCGGAGGAGCTCGCCCGTCGCTACCCCCGCACGGCGATCGCCCTGCCCTACCACCATGCGGTGGCCGTGGCGCCGCTCCTCACCGGCACGACGGTCTGGGGCGCACTGCTGCTGTTCTGGCCCGGCGCCGGCTCCACCCGTGCCGACGGCCCGAGCCCTGAACGGGTCCGTGCCGCCGGTCGGCGTCTGGGACGGTTCCTGCGCGACGCCGCCGGCACCGGCCATGCCGTCGGTCCGGGACCCACACCCCGCACCCTGACGCAGCCGCCCGCCCGCAAGCGGGGGCCCGCCGAGGCGCTCGCCGCGGCCGACTTCGTCGAACGGCTGCCCTGGGGCAGCTGCTCCCTCGACCTCGAAGGCACGTTCACCTACGTCAGCGCCACAGCCGCCGCCCTGCTGGGCGCGAGCAGCCCCGACGAACTGATCGGCACTCGCCCATGGCGGTCCTTGCCCTGGTGCGCCGACCCGGCCTTCGAGGACCACTTCCGCGCTGCCGTGGTCAGCCGGAAGCCCGGCCACTACACCGCCATGCACCCGCCGGACCAATGGCTCGCATTCGAGCTCTACCCCGACGACTCGGGGGTGAGCGTCCGTATATCGCCCACCGGTCCGGGCGGGGACTCGCAGCCGGCGCCCACCGGGACGGAGACGTTCCGGGGCGAGCCGATCCGCCTGGGCGAGGTCTACCGGGTACTGCACCTGGCCGCCGCCCTCTCCGAAACCGTGGGCGTCTCAGACGTGGTCGATCTCGTCACCGAGGAAATGCTGCCGGCGTTCGGAGCCCGGACCGTCGCCCTGCTCGCGGCCGAGGACGGCAGAATGCGGGTCATCGGCCGCAGGGGCTACAACCCCTCGCTGCTCCAGCACTTCGACGGGGTGCCGCTGACCCACCCGGCCCCCGCGGTCCGGGTCCTCGCCACCGGCGTGCCCAGCTTCTACGCCTCCTTCGACGAGCTGTCCCGGGCCTACCCGCCCGCCCCGCACCAGAAGGGTCTGCATGCCTGGGCGTTTCTGCCGCTGATCGCCTCCGGGCGCCCGGTGGGCTCGTGCGTGTTCGCCTTCGACCGGCCCCACCCCTTTCCCGACCAGCAGCGGGTCGTCTTCATCGCGCTCGCGGGCCTGATCGCGCAGGCGCTGGAACGGGCCCGCCTGTACGACACCAGCAACGAACTCGCCAAGACCCTGCAGGCGTCCCTGCTCCCCGACTCGCTGCCCGACCTTCCCGGACTGGATGTGGCGGCCCGATATCTGCCCAGCGTCCGCGGCATGGACATCGGCGGCGACTTCTACGACTTGGTCCGGGTCGACGACACCACCGCCGCCGCGGTCATCGGAGACGTCCAGGGCCACAACGTCAACGCCGCCGCGCTCATGGGCCGGGTGCGCCCCGCCATCCGCTCGCACGCCGCGTCGGGGGCCACGCCGTCACAGGCCCTCGCACAGGCCAACCGCCAGCTGGTCGCCATGGACCCGGGACGCTTCGTCAGTTGCCTCTACGCCCATCTCGACCTCGCACACCGCCGAGCCGTCCTCGCCACCGCCGGCCATCCCCCGCCCGTTCTGCGTCGCCCGGACGGCCACGCCGAGATCCTTCGGCTCTCACCCGGCGTGCTGCTCGGCATCGACCCCGACGCGGACTATCCCGCCACCGAGATCCCGCTGACCCCCGGCACCGTCCTCGCCCTGTACACCGACGGCCTCGTCGAGACTCCCGGGGTCGACATGGACGACGCCATGTCAGGGCTCGCCACCCAGCTCGCCCGGGCCTCGGCCCAACCCATGGACCGACTCGCCACGACCCTGATCGACCATGCACGGCAGACCGCGCCCCGGACGGACGACATCGCGCTGCTGCTCATCGGGCTTGCCACCGCCGGATAGCGCGCGCCTCCGGCTGGGCTTGCACGGCAGGCACTGCGGGCGCACGGCCTGCCTTGACAGCGCAGGGACCGAGGGCAACGATGGGAACCATGGAAACGAATTCAGTTTCTTCAGTTTCCCCCAGTGACGAGCGGCGTGCGGACCTGATCGTGGAGGCGGCCGGCCGGCTGTTCTTCGGGTCGGGTTTCGCGCGGGTGAGCATGGACGATCTCGCTCGTGAGCTCGGGATGAGCAAGAAGACGATCTACCGTCATTTCCCGGACAAGCGCAGCCTGCTGGCCGCGGTGCTGGACCGCCAGTTCGCCGCGGTGGAGCGCACGCTGGTGGCGGCGACCGAGGACGCAGCAGGGCAGCCGTTCGCTGTGCGGGTGCAGCGGTTCCTGATCGCGGCGGGCGGTGAGCTCGGACGGATCGGCGCGCCTCAGCTCGCGACCGGGCGGGGCGACGCGATGCTGCGCCAGTACGTGGAGCAGCGTGTGGACGCGGTGGTCTACCAGCGGCTCGACGAGCTGTTCCGGGAGGGACACCGGCAGGGCTTGCTGCCGGCGCCACCCGAGCTGCTGAGTGAGATCACCCGCGGCGCGTTGGAGCGGCTGCTCATGTCGGAGTTGCCGCGCGATCTGGAGTGGACCGCGGCCGATCTGCTGCGGGCGACCGTCGACACCGTGCTGTACGGGGCGATCCGCCCGACAGGCCAGGGCGTCGACGACGAACAACCCCGGGCGGTCATCCCGACGGCCCGCGACGACGAGCAGGAGGTGGGCCCATGACCGGGACAACCGGCAGGGTGGCATTGGTGACGGGGGCCAGCAGCGGAATCGGCGCGGCCACGGCGCGACTTCTGGCCGCGCGAGGAATGCGCGTGGTGGTCAACTACCTCCGCAACACCAAGGCGGCCGAGGAGGTCGTGGCCGACATCGAGGCCGCAGGCGGCCAGGCCATGGCCCTTCAGGCCGACGTGCGCGAGGAGGCGGCCGTCGAGAGCATGGTCGGACAGGTCCAGGCGGTTTGGGGCGGCATCGACGTGCTCGTGCACAACGCGCTCATCCCGTATGCGGTCAAGCCGTTCCAGGACATGACGTGGGAAGAACTGGGCGGCAAGATCGACGCCGAGATGCATGCGGCATTCGCGGTCACCAAAGCCGCACTGCCCACGATGACCGAACGAGGGTGGGGACGCCTCATCTACATCGGCACCGGACTCAGCCGCCTGCCTCGGGCGGGCATGATCGCGCTGGGCGTTTCCAAGGCCGCACTCGAGCAGTTCGCCCGGTATCTCGCCCAGGAACTCGGCCCGCAGGGCATCACGGTCAACGTCGTCTCGCCCGGCCCGGTGGAGTCCCGCACCGCCGATGCCGTGCTCGACGACGCGACGAGGCAGCGGCAGGTGGCCGCCACCCCCTTGGGCCGCCTGGCTCACCCGGCCGACGTCGCCCAAGCGGTCGCCTTCTACGCCGCCGAGGACAACTCCTTCATGACCGGTACCACGGCCGCGGTCAACGGCGGCATGGCCATGTACTGACGCCCCGCTGACCTCCGCACACGCGGCCGAACCCTTAAACGATCAAGGAAAGACGTTCATGCACACGATCGACCTGGCCTACGTCGGACGGGGCCTACACGAAGAACTCGCCGCCTACATCGCCGACCAGCAGGACTACTACGCCGAGGAAGGTGTCCACGTCGCGCTGCGCGACGGCTGCACCTGGGACGTGGAACGGCTGCGCCGCTGCGCCACCATCGGGCTCGGCCGGGCACTGCTGTCGCGACTGACCGACGGCACCCCGTGGGTCGCACTCAGTGTCAACACCCAACGCCCGCTGTTCTGGTTCCTCGCCCGCCCCGGCCTGACCTCCCTGGCCGACCTGGCCGGGCGACGGCTGGCGGTCCACGCCCCGCACACCCCGCCCGGCGCATTCGCCCGGATCGTGCTGCGAAAGGCCGGCCTCGACCCGGACCGCGACGTGAAGACCATCGTCCGCTCGCCCGGCGACTACGGCATGGACCTGCGCCGGCTCAACGACGGCAGTATCGACGCCGCCTACGTCGGCAGCACCATGGCACCGGAGGCGGTGGCCGCCGAGCACGGCTGGCAGGTGCTGGCCTGGGTCGGCGACCACTTCCAGATTCCCACCGTGGGCGTGGCCGTCGACCCGACCTTCATCTCACCGGACGACCCCGCGGTCCAGGCGGTCGTACGAGCCCACCGGCGCGCCCTTCAGGTGATTCACGACGACCCCGACACCACGGTGCGCCACATGCAGACGTTCCTCGGCGGACAGACCGCGGAAGAAGCCCGAGCCCACTACGACACGTTCATCGCGCCGTACTTCACCACGGACGGCCAAGCCGACCTCGCTGTCGGCGACAAGGCGATCACCGCGGTCGCCGCCGAACTCGGCGTTCCCGCCGGCGTCAGCGCGGCCGATTTCTACCACACCGGGGCCACCACAGCCTAGGCATCAGGACCTGTGGAACGACACCGGCGGCGCCTATGCGGCAGTTATGGCACGTGATCCTATCCATCGGAGCTCTCCCGGCGCCTTGGCTTTGTCGGTGCGACGTGGTCGAAGGCGTCGCTCCACAAGGGATGTGGTCGCTCAACTCGTAGTCGGACGACGGTCTGACCGTGTCCCGCACCGACAACGCCGAATGACGAATGACGGCGTTCTTCACTGCGGAGTCGCAGTCGCGCACCGGTCGACCAGTGCCCCAAGTCGTGGAAATCGGGCTCATCTATCGCCGACGTGATCACGGCTTGCGCCCTCGACGAGGGTCCCCGCTCCTCATCGGCGAGGGCGGCCGGCGTCGACGTGCAGAAGCCCGTCGCAGCGTGCAGCGGATCCCGGCCCCTGCCAGGAACTGTTCCGCCGTCCGGTGGTCGCGGGCGTTGAGGTAGGTGGCGGTGGGCGAAGCGCGGCACGGGACACGTACAGGACCCGGTCCACACCGGCCGCGATCGCCGACTCGACCGCGGTGGCGTGTTCCTTGAGTGGGCGCCCCGTGCGGTGGTCGGGAGACCAGGACGAGGGTCGACGCGCCCTCGAGAGCCGTGCGCATGGCCGAGTCGTCGGCATAAGCGGGCGGCCCCGTCCAGGGGCGTTCGGTTCGGGATGCGCTCCGGGCTGCGTCCTACGAGGAGTTGGCGAACGCCAGAGTCAGTGAGTCGGGCCGCGATCCGGTTGTCCTGCGCCCCTGTCACTCCGAGACTCGGGCCGCGGAGAAGGAGCCGCTGGCACGCTTCCGCAGTGGGAGAAGGCGTCGCTGACAGCGCAGGTACGCCACACCGGTCACCCCGCTCAGGGGGCACGGTGCGGCGCAACCCGGGTGCGAAGCGCCCGTTGAGCGGGCGCCGACATGCGCCAGAGGCGAGGTCGGTTGATCTGGCCGAACAGGCTAGTCCAGGCGGGATACCTGATAGTGGCCGATGGACCAGTCGTCCCCTGTGCGGACGACGAGGACGGAGAGTTTCACGTCCAGCGGGGGCCGGTCCGTGAACGAGAACTCGACGGCGAGGTAGCCGAGGACGAGGTCGTCGGCGTGCCGCCTGGTCTCGAGGATCCGGTATGCCGCCTTCATGCCGAGGGGCTGGGAGTCGTAGTAGTCGGCGACGCCCTGGCGTCCGACGCTGTAGGGGTGCAGCCCCTGGAAGACGGCGTCCTCGGTGAAGAGGGCGGCGACGCGGTCGGGCTGGTGCGCGTCGACCGCGGCCTTCCACTGGTCGAGCACTCCGCTCAGGATCTCCGCGTCGTCGGTCGTGGCGGTCATGTCCACTCCTTGGTCCAAGACTCGGTGTACGGTCAGTGTCCGGCGCTCATGCCGCCGTCGACGTGCAGGATCTCGCCGGTGACGAACGGCGCCGTCTCCAGGAAGAGCACTCCGTCGACGATGTCGCTCACTTCACCCATCCGGCCGACCGGGTGCAGGGCGGCGAGGAACTCGTGGGTCTCCTCGGGGTGCATGGGGGTCTTGATGGTGCCGGGCGACACGGCGTTGACGCGGATGCCTCGGGTGGCGTACTCGATCGCCAGGGACTTGGTCGCGGACTGCAGGCCACCCTTGGTCAGCGAGGCGAGGACGGAGGGGACCCGGGCGTCCGCACTGTCCACCAGGCTGGTGGTGACGCTCACGATGTGCCCACCGCCCTGGGCGAGCAGGTGCGGGAGGGCCTGCTGGGTGAGGTGGAAGAAGCCGGCGACGTTGATGCCGGTCACGCTGGCGTAGTCCTCGGCCGTGTAGTCGGTGAAGGACTTCGCGACGAAGATGCCCGCGTTGTTGACCACGGTGTCGATACGGCCGAACCGCTCGAGTGCCGCGGTGACGACCCGCTCGGCGGTCGCCGGCTCGGCGATGTCGCCCTGAACGGTCAGGACGTCGGCGTCGTCGGCGGGGGCGATGGTGCGCGAGGTGGCGACGATGCCGTAGCCGAGCTTGCGGTAGCCCTGGACGAGGGCGGCGCCGATGCCCTGCGAGGCGCCGGTGATGATCGCGACCTTCTGGTGCTGTGTGCTCATGCTGACCTTCTCCAAGGACGATGACCGATCACTAACCGACCGGTCGACTATTCGACCGTAGGCCCGGCGGTTCGGCAGTGGAAGGACCGGTTTCCTACCGCCTGGGAGGCGCAGCCTCTCAGCGCACGTCAGGCCGGGATCGCGTAGGGATCATCGGCGGGCAGCCAGGCGTCCGGGGCGTGGATCCCGAGGTCGCCGACGCCGTCGCACAGGGCGTCGACGGCGGCGAGGACTCCGGGACGGTCCTCGCTCGCGCGCCAGACCAGGGACCAGGTCCAGTAGACCTTCGGCGCGACGATCTCGCGGCGGACCAGGTCGGGCGGGAGCGGAGCGGTCTGCCCCTTGGGCGAGTTGAGGACTGGGTGGGTGCAGCGGCGGACGTGGTCGAAGAAGGCGGGGCCGGTGATGGCACCATCGGAGATGCGCACCGGGCGGGCCCCGGTGACCTGCGTCAGTTCCTCGGCGTACACGTTCCAGGACGCCCAGGAGGTGATGTCATCGTCAATCAGTACATCGGTGTCCCGGGCCGCCACATCCGGTGGGTCGCTGGTGTCGCCGCCCTTCGCGACGGCGTAGAGACGGTCGGCGCCGATCAGTCGTGCCCGCAACCCGAGCCGCTCGAGGTCCTCGGCGCGAACCCAGCAGACGGCGAGGTCGAGGCTGCCGTCGGCAACCCGCGCGGCCTGGGTGTGCGAGGGGGCGACCCAGGCGTCCAGGTGCACCTGGACCGCTGCGGCTGTCCGCGAAGTCAGGTCCGGCGGCAGCCAGTTGACGTAACCGAGCCGCACCGACTCCGAGCCCGACCGTCGGCCGGCCTGGCGCTTGAGGTCGTCGGCCCGCTCCAGCAGGGCACGGGTGTGCGGGAGCAGCGCGGCGCCGGCCGGGGTGAGGGAGACCGAGCGGCGGCTACGGTCGAACAGCCGGACGCCCAGGTCCCGTTCGAGCGCCTTGATCTGCTGGGAGAGCGAGGGGCCCGCGATGAGCAACCGCTCGGCGGCCCGGCCGAAGTTCAGTTCCTCGGCGACGGCGACGAAATACCGCAGCTGGCGCAGTTCCACGCCGCCATGCTACGCGCGCTGGGAGGCCGCGCCTCTCAGCAGCGAGGCGGCCGGTCATGCCATCAGTGCCGGCCTCGGGCGCACGAATGCCTCACCGACGACCGCGAGGCTACATCGTGCGAGAGCTCCTGGCCGAGATCACCGTGAGCGTCCCCGGCAGCAAGCCGCGCGACGGAACTGCCGGCCACGGCGATCTGGCCCGGCTGTGGCGCCCGGTGGCCGAGTTCTGCGCCTTCGGAGTGTGGCGGGCCGACGACGAGACGTGGGGTTTCGCCGTTGGTGGTGTAGGCCACGGGCTGGATTCGCCGCACAAGCCGCGCCCGGGTGCCGTCCGCCGACCACAGCCGTTGGCGTGGAAAACGAGCAGATCAAGTGACGTCACACGATCGGCCGGACGGATCCTGGGTGTCCAGCTCCGGACCGAGGTGCTGGCGCATCAGCACCTGCGCGGTCGTCTCGGCGGCGGCGAACCTGGAGCGTCCTGCGTCGGTCAGGGTGGCCTCGACCGTCCTGCGGTCTCCGGCACGACGATGGCGATCAATCAGTCCGGCCGCCTGCAGACCCCTGAGGAGGTAGGACATCCGGTCCCCGGATTCCCGGAGGAACGCCGCCAGCTTGGCAACGGGCACAGATCCGCTCGCGGTATCGGCGAGCGCGCCGAGAATGAGGTAGTCATGGAGCGACAGACCGTGCCGCACCCGCAACTCACCGTGCACCAGACCCAAGGTCCGCAGGACCCCTGGAAACTTCCACCGCGTGGTGTCCGGCAAATCGTAGTCGATCATATTCCTTCCCAGGGGTCGGTTCTCCGGCCACAAGCCCGCGGCCGTAGCACCACAACCAGATTCCCTACGACGTCGATCCCGGACCGGACGGACACGACGCCCTCGGATCAGGACGGCGTCACCCGCCCGCACTCCGAATCTGCGACGACGGCAGGCAGCAGGCCGTCACCCGTCCGATGTCCTGATGTGAGGCCGTCGTGGCGCGCCCGGCCGTCCGTCTCCGCACTCCCGGCGTCCTAGCGTCGTCAGTGCGACGCGGTCGTACGGGTCGGTCTCCGCAAGGGTTGCGAAGTCCTCGAACACCTGACACGCAGGCGGACGACCACCCTAGCCGCGTCCGCCATCCCAAGGCTTCGCAGAGGAAAGAAGGCGTTCGCGCCATGGCGTCGCAATCAGACACCGCTCAAGCAGCGTCTCACGGGCTGGACTTCGGGCTGAACGAATGGGTCGTGGACGAGCAGCGGCGGCGTTACCTCCACGACCCCGGCTCGGTCGACCAGACGTGGAGGAACTTCTTCGCCACTCTGGTGTCCCCGGCCGCCGCGGCCTCGCTGACCGCCTCAGCCCAACA
Organism: Streptomyces sp. NPDC025793; assembly: GCF_055558375.1. Lineage (NCBI taxonomy): Bacteria > Bacillati > Actinomycetota > Actinomycetes > Kitasatosporales > Streptomycetaceae > Streptomyces > Streptomyces sp. NPDC025793. The sequence goes on from NZ_JBVHMR010000032.1 coordinate 60,740, forward strand.
CCACAAGGGCACCGACGAGGCGGCGCTCAAGGCGGTACGGGTCGCGGCGCTCATCCACGCGTATCGCGTGCGCGGGCATCTGGTGGCCGGAACGGACCCGCTCATGGCGCGGCCCGCCGCAGCACATCGGGAGCTCGACATCGCCGCGTTCGGACTTGACGACGCGGACCGGGCGGAGGACTTCGCCGTGGACGGGTTCGCCGGGCGCGCCACGATGTCACTCGACGAAGTGCTCGGCGAGTTGCGGGAGTTCTACTGCCGCACCGCCGGGTTCGAGTACATGCACATCCAGGACGCCCGGGAACGCCACTGGATCCAGCAGCGCGTCGAGGGGCCACAGCGCCGCCCGGACCGTGCCGGACAGCTGCGGATCCTCTACCGGTTGGGGGCCGCGGAGGCCTTCGAGACGTTCCTGCAGACCAAGTACGTGGGCCAGAAGCGGTACTCGCTCGAAGGCGGCGAGTCGGCCATCGTGCTGCTCGACGCCCTGTTGCTCCGCGCCATCGAAGACGGTGTCCAAGAAGCCGTCATCGGGATGGCGCACCGCGGCCGGCTCAACGTCCTGGCCAACATCATCGGCAAGTCCTACGGCCAGATATTCGACGAGTTCGAGGACGCGGTGGACATCCGGTCGGTCCAGGGCTCGGGGGACGTGAAGTACCACCTCGGCGCTGAGGGCACCTACCGTGCCCTGGACGGCGGCACCATCGCCGTCTCGGTCGTGGCGAACCCCTCGCACCTGGAGATCGTGGGGCCGGTGGCCCAGGGCGTGGTGCGCGCCAAGCAGGACCTGGCCGGGGACCAGGGCGAGCCCTTCCCCGTACTGCCGGTCGTCCTCCACGGCGACGCGGCCTTCGCCGGCCAGGGCGTGGTCGCCGAGACCCTGAACATGTCGCAACTGCCGGGCTACCGCACGGGCGGGACGGTCCACGTGGTCGTCAACAACCAGGTCGGCTTCACCACCCTGCCCGGCCACGGCCGTTCGAGCACGTACGCCACCCATGTGGCACGTATGGTGGAGGCCCCGATCTTCCACGTCAACGGCGACGACCCGGAAGCCGTCGACCGCGTCGCACGGATGGCCTTCGACTACCGCCAGACGTTCCACAAGGACGTCGTGGTCGATCTGGTCTGCTACCGGCGCCACGGGCACAGCGAGGTCGACGACCCGTCCATCACGCAGCCGATGATGTACGAACGCATCGAAGCCAAGGATTCGGTGCGCACGCTGTACGCCGCGGCCCTCATACGCCGCGGGGACATCGGCGAGCGGCAGGTGGACAGTGCCCGCCGCAACTACCAGGGTCACCTCGAACGGGCCTTCGCCGAGACCCGGGCGCTGCCCGCTCCCGCACCGGCCGAAGACCTTCCTTGCGCCGACGCCGGACAGGCGGCAACCCAGCGCACGGCGACCGCGATCGACGAGGCGACAGCCCGTCAGGTCATCGCATCGCAGACCGACCTGCCGCAGGGCTTCACCGTGCACCCGCGTGTCCTGCCGCAGCTCCACCGGCGTACGGCGACGCTCGACACCGGCACCGTCGACTGGGCCACCGCGGAGACACTGGCGATCGGTTCGCTGCTGTTGGAGGGCGTCCCGGTACGGCTGGCCGGACAGGACTCCCGGCGCGGCACCTTCGGCCAGCGCCACGCCGTACTGACCGACCGGCGCACCGGCGCGGAGCACACGCCGCTGAACTCCCTCAGCCCGCAGGCCGCGAGCTTCGCACCGTACGACTCGATGCTGTCCGAACTGGCGGCGCTGGCCTTCGAGTACGGCTATGCGCAGGCCCGTCCGGAAGCCCTGGTGCTGTGGGAGGCCCAGTTCGGTGACTTCGCCAACGGCGCGCAGACGGTCGTCGACGAGTACATCGCCTCGTCCGAGCAGAAGTGGGGCCAGCGCTCCACAGTGACCATGCTTCTGCCCCACGGCCTGGAGGGCCAGGGTCCGGACCACTCCTCCGCCCGGACCGAACGCTTCCTGCAACTGTGCGCGCAGGACAACATGACCGTGGCCATGCCCTCCCTGCCGGGCAACTACTTCCATCTGCTCAGGCAGCAGGCGCTGGACGGCCGCAGGCCACTGGTGGTCTTCACCCCGAAGTCGATGCTGCGGTCGAAGGCGGCCGTCTCCGCCCTGGCCGAGTTCACCCAGGGCGGCTTCCGCCCTGTCCTGCCGGACGGCACGACGGACCCGGCCCGTGTCTCGCGCGTGCTGCTGTGCTCGGGCAAGGTCTTCTACGACCTCGCCGCCCACCGGCACGCCGCGGGCACGACCGACACGGCGATCGTCCGCGTGGAGCGCCTCTACCCGTTCCCCGCCGAGGAACTCGCGGCGGAACTCGCCCGTTTCCCCGCGGCCGCGGACGTGCGGTGGGTGCAGGAGGAGCCGGAGAACCAGGGTGGGTGGTCGTTCGTCGCGCCGCGTCTGCACCGGCTGACCCGGCGCGCTGTGGAGTGCGTGAGCCGGCCCGAGGCGCCCGCGCCCGCGGTCGGCTCGGCCCGCCGGCACGGCGTCGAGCAGAAGGCTCTCGTGACATCGGCCTTCCAGTGATCAGCGGCTCGCGCGGTGCGCATCGGCTGCCCACCGCGCGTATCCGTCGACACCACGGCAGCATCGAGGAGGAGCAGCGGCATGAGCCTGCTGGCGCGCGTCAACCAGCCCGCGGACCTGAGGGTCTGAGCCGTCCAGAGCTGGTCCGGCCGGCCGGGGAGATCCGCGACTTCCTGGTCCGCCATGTCGCGGCCACGGGAGGCCATCTGGGGCCCATCCTCGGCGTCGTGGAACTGACCCTGGCGCTGCACCGGGTCTTCTACTCCCCGCGCGACCGGCTGCTGTGGGACGTCGGGCACCAGGCGTACGTCCACAAGATCGTGACGGGGCGGGCCGGTGAGTTCTCCGGCCTGCGGCAGCGTGGGGGCTTTCCGGATACCCGAGCCGGGAGGAGTCAGCGCACGACCACATCGAGCACTCCCACACATCGGTAGCCCTGTCGTACGCCGACGGCATGACCGAGGCCGCACAGCTCGCAGGAGGCCGGTGCAGCCGGAAGGCCTCATGACGTCCGTATGGATCTTCATGGGGTCGGCGGCGATCGCCGTGCTCGCCGAAGTCCGGCTGATCGCACTCCATCCAGGCACCACGATGTTGTCGCGCCCGCTCATCATCGGGACGTCCGTCGTCCTGTGGGCGTTCTCAAGCTGGCTGATCCCGCTCCTGCTGGCTCTGGGCGTTTGGCGGCACGCGCTGCGCCGTATCCCGCCGCGTTACGAGCTCGGCTGGTGGAACCTCGTCTTCCCGGTCGGCACGTATGCGGTCACCACGCATGAGCTGGGACGCGCGACCGCAACCTCGTGGATGACGAGCGTGGGCCGCTGGGTGGTCTGGATCGCCGTGGTGTTCTGGGCTGTCGTGTTCGCCGCCATGGTGGCCGCCAGACTCCGGGCCCGCCCCACGACCGCGCACGGATCCGCCGGTGCGGGGCAGATGGCCCGCCCGCAGAGCACGGCCTCGACGGCACCCGGGGCGCTGCCATAGGCACGTGTTGCGATGCGGCGCGAACTCGGCTGCCCGTCGGCAGACAGCCGGGTTCGCGCGACGCGTCCGTGTCATGCGGAGCGTTGCACCGGTCCTGTCAGGGGCGGGCGCGCTCACGCTGCCGGACAGCATGGCGCAGGGAGTGCCAGGCGACGACCGCCCAGGCGGCGACGAGCAGGGCGTACAGGACGACGGCGATCCAGACGAACAGCTGCGCGCCGGTACGAGCAGCGAGCGCGCTGGTGCCGGTGACGCACGCACCGAGGGGGAAGATGAAGGACCACCAGGTGGCTGCGAAGGGCAGCCCTCTGCGGATTTCCCGTACGGTCAGCGCCGTGGCCAGTACCAGCCACAGCAGGGCGAAGCCCCAGATCCCGAGCCCACCCAGGAGCGCTACGACACCACTCCCGCGCGCGTACGGGGCGGGCAGCGCGCTCGGCGCCGCCGTGGCCAGCGTCCCCAGCGCCGTCACCGCCTGATCGAGCGCCCCCACGCCGATCCACATCGTGGGCACCACCGCACCGCCGGGCGCGTCATGATGCACCAGGCGGCTGTAGATCATGGCCAGCACCAGCAGGACCGCGACCAACCCGAGCCCGAGCATCGAGTAGCAGCACAGCAGCAGGGCCAGCCGCACCTGCCCGGCCGGCGCCCGCGGGACGAGCAGCGCGCCCGTCGCGGCGGAGACCAGCGGCGGCACCACCGGTAGCAGCCAGCCGCCGAACGCCGCGTCCGGCGTGAAACGGTGCCGCGTGACCATCAGATACGGCACCGTGCAGGCAGTGGCCAAACCCAGCACCGTACCGGCCGACCACAGCACCCAGTCCACATCCACCGCCGCACGCTCCCCGATCAGCCGCCGGCCGAGCAGCAGCGTGCCGGCCCCGACGGTGAGCAGAGCCATCGGCGGCGCCCCGAAGAACTGGGCCAGTACCGGATCACCGGCATGCACCCGCAGCGTCCGCTGCCCGGTATAGCTGACGGCGAGCACGATCAGCAGCAGCGCGGTTCCCGCCCAGACCACCGTGGCGGCCTCGCCGAGCCCGGGGAATCCGCGCGGCAGGGTGGCGGCCGCGACGGCGACGATCCCGCTGCCCATGACGGCGGCGAACCAGCCGGGACCGAGCCGGCCACGCTCCCTGCCGTTCCCCTCGTCCGGCTGGTCACGTACATGCACGGACGATCTCGGGGCCGAGCCGACCGCGGACGCTCTCGCGGCCGGGCCGACCTGGCACGGGACCGCTCGGCTGGTACTGGGGTGGGGTGTCACGGCGCGGAGTGCCTTCTCTTGGGGTGTCGGATTCGTCACCGTCCAGGACCAGCCACGGTGACGGAGCGGCCGACTGGCCAGGCCACACCCAGCAGCTCAGGGAAGCGGCCGAGACGGTCGGCCCGCTGGCGCCCTCGACGCTATGGCGAAGCGCGGCTCCCGCCACAGACCAGCACGCGCCATGACGCCCTCACACCAGGACATCGAGCACCGCGCAGGCCCGTTGCCGGGTGCCGCCCGGATGCCCCGATGTCCTTGTCCGAGCGTGTTGTGGCCACACCTGTGGCCATGACGAGACGGCAAGCGACCGCTGAACACGGACGAGGCGCCGAAGCCCGATGCCTCGTTCCACACCACGGAAGGCAGCAACATGCCGCAGGGACGCGGACGACAATCGGCACGGGAGCGGCAGAGCATCGCCGGGCGGATGATGGTGTCCTCCGATGTGGGCCCCAGTCCGTCCGGGAGGCGCACGATGAAGGACAGGCCGTCAGCCAGGAAGCCGCTCCTGGTGACCGTGCTGGTCTTTCCCGGCGTACGGCTGCTCGACGTCACCGGCCCGATCGAGGTGTTCACGACAGCCAACGAATTCGGCGGCCGCTACCGCGTACGCATGGTCTCCCCTGACGGCTCCGACGTGGTCACCGCAGCCGGCACCGGACTGCGCGTCGACCTCGCTGCCGCGCAGGTACAGGCGGCCAGCGATGTGGTCGTCATCCCCGGCGGCCCGGAGTGGCCCTCCCTCATCAAGGACGACGCGCTGCTGGACGCCATGAGAGGGCTCGACGCACGCGGCTGCCGCACGGCGTCCATCTGCACCGGCGCCTTCCTCCTCGCCGCGGCCGGACTGCTCGACGGACGCAAGGCGACAACGCACTGGCGCTTCGCCGACCAGCTCGCCCTGCGCTACCCGAAAGTGACCGTGGAAGCGGACGCCCTGTTCGTACGCGACGGCCACATCATGACCTCCGCAGGCGTCACCTCGGGCATCGATCTCTCGCTCGCCCTGGTCGAGGAGCACCTCGGCGCCGACGTCGCTCGCGCCGTGGCCAAGGACATGGTCGTGTTCATGCAGCGGCCGGGCGGCCAGTCCCAGTTCAGTGTCCGCACCCACACCCCGCGCGCGAGACAGGAGATGCTGCGCCGGGTCCTGGACGCGGTCGCCGAGGACCCGTCCGCCCCGCACACCCTTGCCGCCATGGCGCGCCGGGCAGGTGTGAGCACCCGCCACATGACACGCCTGTTCCACGACGAGATGCACACGACCCCGGCCCGCTACGTCGAGCAGGTCCGCATGGAGGCCGCCCAGGCGATGCTGGAAGACAGCGACGACCCCATGGCCACGGTGGCCCGGCGCACCGGCTTCGGGTCACCGGAGTCGCTGCGCCGCGCCTTCACGCGCAACCTCGGCATCACGCCGGGAGCCTACCGGGCACGCTTCCGCACCACGCACACCGGAGTCGATGGCGCGAGCGCCTGAGCCCTGGAGGTATCCGGCGAGCACAGACAATCGCCGAAATCCGACAGGCCGGACGTGCCGGACGAGGCCAGTCAGGCTCTGCGAGCGCAGCCCGCCACGCGGATGCGCCGAAAGGACCGGCGAAGTACTGCGTCTCGTGCACGACCTGCTGGTCGGCGAATTCCATGACGCTCGCCGAGTACGAAGGCGCACCGTCGTAGAGGGTGGCGCATTCGCTCACCCATACATGCGCGTGGCCGGTGACGCGCAGGAGGGTGAAGCGCCGGTCGGCCGGATGCCCGCCGCGTTGTCTCGCGGCCCCGGAAACATTCGCCCGACTGCGGATGGGCCAGCATCGCGTCCGCAGCCTGGATCGCGTGCTCGGCCTCGATGTCACCTCGTCCGGAAGCGTGTTCCTTCCTCCTACGGCCTGGTGGGCGTTCGGCTCGAAGGTCCGCATCCGAGTGCCTCACGGCAGTCTTTCGGGCCATGGGGCGACGCAAGGAGAGCGCTGGGACGGAGGGGTCACCGGATCCGGCGACCCGGAACTCGACAGGAGGCAGCGGCTTGACAGAGAACCTGACGGTCCCGGGCGCGGGCGGGGCCGATCACGAGCAATTGCGGGCGTTCGATGAGCCAGGGGCGGCGTCGGCAGGGCGGTCCGCCTTGCGCGAGCACTTCTTCGACCGGCCCGCCCTTGAAGTGGCTCCCGAACTCCTGGGTGCTCTCGTGGTCTCGCGCTCGCAGCGCGGCGTGACGGCGGTGCGTATCACCGAGGTGGAGGCGTACGAGGGGCCGGACGATCCTGCCTCGCACGCGTTCCGGGGCCCGAACCGGACCAATCGAGCGGAGTTCGGGGCCCCGGGGACCTTCTATGTGTACCGGACGCACGCGGTGCATCGGTGCCTGAACGCCGTCTGCGGACCCGGGCGGCGTCCCGCTTCGGTGCTGCTCCGCGCCGGCACCGTCGTGGAGGGAGCAGACGTCGCGCAAGAACGCCGGGGGCCTGGGGTACGGGCGCGCGATCTGGCGCGCGGCCCGGCCAACCTCGCGCGAGCGTTGGGCATCGCCGATCTGCGTCATGACGGACAGCCAGCGTGCGACGGAGCGGCGGAGTTGTTCCTCGCGGAACCCGCCGGGGGCGTCTCGTCCGCGCGGGTCGGTCGAGGGCCGCGGACGGGGGTGGGCGGTCCTGCTGCTTTGTACCCCTGGCGCTTCTGGATGCTGGGCGAGTCGAGTGTCAGCCCCTATCGGGCGCACCCGGGGTATCGCCGGGGGATGAGGGCGCAGGACTGACCACTCCGTCCCGGGACACCGCAGGTGCCGACGCCGTTCCTCGGAGGCGGCGGCACCCGAAGGTGTTCAGGCTCGCTCCGGTACCGATCCCGCAGCGAAGACCGAATGTGCGCCTTCGCTGTCCTCATCCGCGGCCACGCACACCCGGCGCCTGCGAGTTGAACAGCTCAGGAAATGTCCGTGGGCCGGGCCGGCTCGCGCCCTCGCCTCCTGAGACGGCGTCCGGGGGCACCGCGGCGGCCCGACCGAACAGAAGGCGATCGGTGATGACTGCGATCAGTCCCACTCCCGAACCGGATCCGCGCAGGTGGCGCGCGCTCGGGATCATCTGCCTGGTGCAGGTGATGCTGCTCCTCGATGTGACCGTGGTCAATGTGGCGCTGCCCCCCATCCAGCACGATCTCGGCTTCACGACCACTGGCCTGGCCTGGGTCGTCAACGGCTACACCGTCACCTACGGTGGGCTGCTGATGCTCGGCGGGCGCCTGGGCGATCTGCTCGGCCGCAGACGCCTCTTCCTGACCGGCTTGGCGATCTTCGCGCTTTCGTCGGCGAGCGCCGGAGTGGCCCAGCAAGCCGGTGTACTGATCGCCAGCCGCTTCGTACAGGGCGTCGGTGCGGCACTCGTGAGCCCGGCGGCACTGTCCCTGGTGACGCTGCTGTTCACACAGCGGCAGGAAAGGGCACGGGCCATGGCCATCTGGAGTGGCCTGGCCGGAGTTGGTGTGGCCCTGGGCGTCGTACTCTCGGGCGTCCTGACCACCATCGCCTCCTGGCGTTGGATCTTCTTCATCAATCTGCCCATCGCCGCGTTCGCCTTTCTCGCCACCTTCAAGCTCGTCTCCGAAAGCCGGGCCACCAAGCGCGGTCGGCCTGACGTCCTCGGCGCCGTGACGGTCACCCTCGGTCTGCTCCTGGTCGTGTTCGGCCTCCTGGAGAAGGACAGCCACGCATGGCACTCGTTCTCCGTCGTGGGCTGCGTCGGGCTCGGTGTGCTCTGCTTGATCGGTTTCGTGCTGGTGGAGGCCCGCGTGGCCCAGCCTCTGGTGCCCCTCGCATTCCTGCGCTCACGTAACCGGAGCATCGCCAACATCGTTCGCATCTGCTACTACGTCGGCTTCGCCACCCTCTTCTTCTCACTGAGCCTGTATGTCCAGCGCATACTGCACTTTTCCGCGCTGGCCACCGGATTCGCCTTCGTACCGTTCGGGTTGGTCATTCTCTTCAGCGCCACCGTGATGGCACCACGCCTCCTTCCCCGGTTCGGTCTGCGGGCCCTGAACGGAGGAGGGCTTGCGGTCACCACCGTCGGCTACCTCCTCCTTGCCGGGCTGAGCAGCCACGGCACCTATGTGGCCGACGTACTGCCCGGACTGATCCTCGTGCCGCTGGGAGGCGGACTCGTCCTCGTCGGATCCACTGTCGCCGGAGTGGACGGCGCCACCGGTGAAGACGCGGGCATCGCCACCAGCATGAACAATGCGTCCATGCAGATCGGGAGCGCCATCGGTCTGGCTGCCCTGGTCTCACTGGGCACCGGCCACGCCGCCGTGCTGCGGCGTGCGGGCGCCGACCCGTTGACCGCCGCCGCGCACGGTTACGCCTTCAGCTTCACCATCGCCGCCGGCATGACGGCCTTCGGTGCGTTCCTCGGCTTCGCCGGAATCCGCCCGACACCGGCCGAGACTCCGACGGTGAGGACCAACGCCAAGGAGCGCGTGGTCTGACGTGCCGGCGGCGGCGAAAGCGAGAGTCTGCGGCCGCGGCGGGCAATGGTCCTACCGCTGCGTGTCAGGGGACATGGTGGGCCCCGCTCGAAGAGGCCGAGTGCGCGCCAGCTGTTCGTGCGACGGCGGCATTGCCGGGTCGGAGCTTCCATCGGCTGCCTCCCCTGCTCCCTCCCATGGACGCCTCAAGCCCGTCATCCGGCATGACCTTGTTCTTCTCGGCGTCTGGGGCAGGTGAGCGTCAACAGACCTGGGATCAACGGCGTTCGACAGAACCGGTGAGGCAGTCACGGGCCGCCGTGCGGAACGCGGCCACCAGTCGGCTGCGGTCCACGGCCCGGGTCGCCACGACGACCTGGCCCGGCTCCACGCCGTGCAGCGGGATGGCGGTGAGGTCGGCCCGGAGGCCACCTGTGTGCAGGGCGGCAGGGATGATGGCCACGGCCTGCCCCGCGGCGATGCATTCGAGCTTGTCCTCGATGGTCTCGACCGGGGGTCCGTCGGGGGCGGGGCGGCCTCCCGGCCGCGGGTCGATGCGCCAGTACGCGTCCCACTCCCGATCCGGGAAGCGGGGTATCGGCTCCGCCTCGATGTCGGCGAGCGTCACCGATTCGTGCCCCGCCAGCCGGTGTCCGACCGGCATGAGCAGCATCTTCGGCTCGTCGTGCAGGATCGTCACGTGCAGGCCGTCGGTTCGCAGCGGCAGGCGGGTGATCACCGCGTCGACCCGCCGGTCGAGGAGTGCCTCGCGCGGCTCGTGCCACTCCAGGTGCAGCGTGCGTACGTCGGCGTCGGGGCGTCGGTGCCGCACGTTCCGCACCGCCGGGGTGACGATCAGGCCCGCGGTGTAGCCGACGGTGATCCGGGTGGGCTGCGCGGCGGCCCGGGCGGCAGCCGTGGCCTGCCCGGAGATGCGCAACAAGGCGCGTGCGTGGGGGAGGAAGACCTCCCCGGCTTCCGTGAGCCGCGTGCCCTGTCGCGTACGGTCGAACAGCCGCGCCCCCACCTGGGCCTCGAGCTGGCTGATCTGCCGGCTCAGCGACGGCTGCGCGATGTGCAACTCGGCCGCGGCTCGGCCGTAATGCAGGTGTGACGCGACGGCGGCGAAGTAGCGCACCAGCCGTAGGTCGAGATCCGTCATGCCTGGATCGTATGACGTGGTGCGGAACAGGTCTTTGATCACTAGGGGTGCGCGTCCCTAGCGTGAGATCCATGCCAACCGACAATGAGATCGCTGTCCGGCTCTTCTACGAGGCCCTCGCCACCGGTGACACCGCGCTGGTCGACGAGGCACTCGCTGCTGATTGGGACGCCGTCCCGCCGTTGCGCGCCGGGAGCGGACCGGAAGGATGGAAGGCGAGCATCGCTCACCTGCGCGGTGTCTTCAGCGACCTGACCATCGAGATCGAGGACGTCGTCGCGGACGGGGACATGGTCGCGGTGCGGGCGGTCAGCCGTGCGAGGCAGACCGGGGAACTCCTCGGCGTCGAGGGCACCGGGCGGGAGGTCGAGTTCCGGGCGGCCGACTTCCACCGGGTGGTCGACGGCCGCATCGTACGGACGTGGCACCTGGAGGACTACTTCGCGATCGCCACCCAGATCGGTCTGGAGTTCAGCCGTGGGGCTTGACGGAAAGACGGCGGTGGTGACCGGGGCGGCCCGGGGCATCGGGTACGCGTACTGCCGGCGGCTCGCCGCGGACGGCGCCCATGTCGTCGCTGTCGACATCGACGATCCGGCGGACGCCGTGGCGGAGCTGACGGGTGGGGGCGACAAGCTGGGGCTGGTGTGCGACATCAGCGAGCCCTCGCAGGTCGACGCCGTGGCCGAGACGGTCCTCGACCGGTACGGGCGCTGCGACATCCTCGTCAACAATGCCGGCATCTTCCCTTTCACCGACCTCGACCACGTGACGATCGAGCTGTGGCGCAAGGTGCAGGCGGTCAACGTCGAGGCGACCCTGCTCTTCGCCCAGGCGTTCGCGCCGGGGATGCGGGCCGCCGGGTGGGGGCGCATTGTCAACACCGGCTCGGGCATCACCGTGACGCAGAACCGCGACCTGGCATACCTGACCAGCAAGGGCACCGTACACGCGCTGACCCGGGCGCTCGCCAACGAACTCGGTGGCAGCGGCATCACCGTGAACGCGATCGCGCCCGGCCTGGTGGCGACGGAGGGTTTCCTGGGCCGCGTCAGGACGAGCGGCCCGTCCGCCGACGAGGTCCTCGCCCGCGTGACGGCCATGCAGACCATCAAGCGCCGGTCCGTGCCGACGGATCTCGGCAGCGCGCTCGGCTTCCTGGTCTCGGACGACGCCGACTTCATCACCGGCCAGATCCTGCACGTCGACGGCGGCGTGACACGCACCGGAGCCTGATCGTGCTGGCCGCGATCACCGACCCTTTGCCCGACTCGGCACGCTCGCCTGTACGGCACTGGCCGCCGAGCACGAACCGGGCTTCGACGAGGTCACGTACCGCTCCGAAGACGGGACGCCATCCGGGGCTGCCGCCCCATCCGGAGCCGCGCCCCGCCCCGGCCTGTATGTCTCGGCGGAGGAGTGGGGAGGTCAGTCAGAATCGTGTGAGGCGGTCTCGGTCGCCGGGAGCACCTGTTCGGCCCACACGGTCTTGCCTTCGGTGTCGGAGGTGTAGCGGACGCCCCAGTCCTCGCTGAGTTGCGCGGAGATGAACAGGCCGCGTCCCCCCTCGTCCACCGTTCGGGCGTGACGCAAGTGTGGTGCGGAGGGGCTGCTGTCGTGGACCTCGCACGTCAGGGTGCGGTCTTTGATCAGGCGCAGTTGCACGGGTGGAGCCCCGTAACGGATCGCGTTGGTCACCAACTCGCTGACGATCAATTCGGTTGAATACGCGGTCTCGTCGTCGACTCCCCACGTGGCAAGCCGACGTCGCGTGCGCGCCCGAGCCTGGCCCACGGCTTCTGGCCGGTTGTCCAAGTCCCATGTGGCGACCCAGTCGGCGGGGAAGCCGCCGGTGCGGACAAGGAGGAGAACCGCATCGCCGGCGGGGGCATTGTCACCCAGCCGGTTGGCAGCGTCGTGGCAGATGTCCTGCAGGGGTCGTCGGCCGCGGACCAACAGCCGACGCAGAGAGTCCAGTTCGGCCGGCCCGTTGGACGAAAGAGCGGACACGAGCGAGGTGGTGTAGAAGGCGATGACGCTTCCCTTCGCTAGTGAGACGGTCGTCTTGGCGAACGGCGCTCCGTCTGCACTGCCCAATGGAGGCCCGTTGGGCAGGTCGAAGATCTCCGTAGTGCCGTCAGGGTGGACGAGGACGGGCGAGGGATGATCGGCCCGGGCGATGCTGCAGGTCCTGTTGAGTGGGTCGTAGACCGCGTACACGCATGTGGCGGTCAGCGGCTGCCGGCGCAGCGGGTCGTCGGCGGGCAGCGCGGCTCGCTCACGGGCCAGGCGTGTGGCGGTGTCGTTGAGACGCGCCAGGAGCTCGTCGGGCTCTAGGTCGAGGGCGACCAGCGTTTGCACGGCCGTGCGTACTTGCCCCATGGTCGCTGCGGCGTGGATGCCCTGTCCGGCGACTTCGCCGACCACCAGCGCGGTACGGGCGCCAGGCAGGGACAGGGCATCGAAGCAGCCGCCTGCTCCCTGAGTGCCCGGCACGAGCAGATGGGCGGTTTGGACACCGGTTCGTGAAGCCTGGCACGGAGCCAGCAGATACCGCTGAATGGTCGCGGCGGTGGTGTGCTCGCGGACGAACCGACGGGCATTGTCGAGACACACTGCCGTGTGCGCCGCCACTTCCATGGCCAGAGCGACTTCCTCCTCCTCGAAACAGGCGCCTCGCTTCGTCCGGTACAGGCTCAGCAGCCCCAGCACCGTGCCTCGCAAGGTCAGAGGAACGGCAAGAAGCGTCCGGGCCCCCGACGCCTGGATCGCTCGGGCGCGTTCGGGATCGGCCACCAGCCACGACGGCTTGCCGTCCAGCGCGATGACGCGGGGCTTGAGGTCGGTCAGCGTCCGTGCGTAGGGGGACGAGTACGGCAGGCCGCGCACGTCGCCGATCGGGTGGGCTTGCACCTCATGTTCGCCGCCGCTGTACCGGAAAGCAGCACGACGTAGCGGAACGTCCCGGCCGGCAGGCCCGGGCGGCTGGTCCTGACCGCGCATGAGCGCGTCCACGACTTCCACCACCGCCACGTCGGCGAAGCCCGGCACCAGCGCCTCGGCCAAGTCCTGGCAGGTGGTGACCAGATCGAGGCTCCGACCCACTCGCTCCCGCACCGCGTGGACGATACGTGACCGGGCCCTTGCCTGTTCACGCTGAGTGACGTCGACCGCCAACACGGCGACTCCCTGGACCGTCCCCTCTCGGTCGTCCAGACGGAACGCCGAAACACGCGCCGTACGCGCCACTTCGGAGGCGTTCCTGGCGTGGAAGCACACCACATGCTCCAACGACGACACGCCGCTCTCCAGTACGCCGCGCAAGATGCTCTGCACGTCGTCCGGGTCGTGGAAGTCATACAGGTCGCTGAGGCGGCTTCCGACGATCTGCTCCGGAACCGCTTGGCACATCACTTGTGCGGCTGCGTTGCATGCCGCGATCCGAAGCGTCGGATCCAGGACGTAGAGAGCGAAGGGTGCCTGCCTGAAGAGGGCTTCGAGCACTGCCGTGCCCATCCCGGGCGCCTTGTGGTCGTCCGCTGCATCCTGGAACACGCCCCACGCGACAGAGCCGTCTTCGCGGAGCAGTGGCCGCATCCGCAGATCGACGGCGACCGCGCGACCACTTCGGTGACACAGCGCTACCCGGACGTGTCCCAAAGAGTGGCCGGAAGCAGCTGGGACGGGCCTGACCAGGCTTGTTGCGGGCCGCCCCACTACCTCGCCCGCGGTATGCCCCAGCAGTTCCTCCGCCTGGCGACTCCACTCCACCACGACTCCCCCGCCGTCCATGACCATCAGCGGAGCATCGCGTGCCACGGCGACCACCTCCGTCAACCAGCTTGCCCGCAGATATCAGATTTGGCCATTTCTACCAATTTCATGGAAGGGCACCTCGTCCTCATCCCCTTCGGAGGATCAAGCGCCGTGGGCGGCCGAAGCCGGCACTGCGGCACCGCTCAGTGGCCGGCGCTCTGGCCGCCGTCGACGTGGAGGATCTCGCCGGTGACGAAGGGCGCGTTCTGTAGGTAGACGACCGCGTCGACGATGTCGCTGATCTCACCCATCCGCCCGAGCGGGTGAAGGGCGGCGAGCGCCTCATGAGAGTCATCTGAGTGCATCGGCGTCTTGATGACGCCGAGCGCGACCGCGTTACTGCGGACACCTCGCGCGGCGTACTCGATGGCCAGGGCCTTGGTGGCGGACTGCAGGCCACCCTTGGTCAGCGAGGCGAGCACCGAGGGGACCGCGGAACTGGCGTGGTCGACCAGGCTGGTGGTGATCTGGACGACGTGACCGCCACCTTGGCGGAGCATCTGCTCGACGGCGAGTTGGGTGATGCGGAAGAACCCGGCCATATTGACGGCGGTGGCCGTGTCGTAATCCTGCTGGGTGTACTCGGTGAACGGCTTGCCGATGAAGATGCCGGCGTTGTTGACCAGGGTGTCGATGCGACCGAAGCGCTCAAGCCCGGCGGCGACGACACGCTCAGCGGTGGCAGGGTCGGCAATGTCACCCTGAACGGTGAGGATCTCCGGATCCGAGGAGGCAGCGATGCCACGAGAGGTGGCGACGACGGCATAGCCGAGCTTGCGGTAGGCGTCCACCAGGCCGGCACCGATGCCCCGCGACGCACCGGTGATGACGGCGACCTTGCGGCTGGGACTGCTCATGGTTGTCCTTCCGATCGGGATCGGCCACCGTGCCGGCGTCAACCATCTGACTAGACAACCGGTCGGCAAGCCCACTGGTGGCGTCCAGGTGTCCAGCCCGCCCAGTCTCGGTCCAAGACGTCGTTGCGACGCGCAGCTCCCCGGTACACGCATGCTGAAATTGCACGAAACAACAACATACTGACCGGAAATCACTTACGAATGCCACCGCACAGGCAGATACCGGATTTACCGATGCCCGCGCTCACCAGGAATTGGGCGATCCCGAGAGAGGGTTCCGGTGGTTGTACTGCGGTGCGCGGCCGTCACCAGCGATCCGTTCAGCACATCCCTGCACAGGAATGAACGGTGCGTTCCGCGAACCCACTCGCGGCGTTGGAGGCCCACCTGCCGACGAAGAAGTGGCCGCGTTCTTTACAGTCTCTGGCCCGCGTGCGCACCCGAGCGACCCGGCGGCGGGGTTGGTCAGGAGCTGACGGTCGTCATGTCCGTTCGGTGTGCGGACAGCAGCGAAAGACAGTTCTCCCACAGGGCTTGGAGATGCTGAGTGTTGTTGTAGAGCTTGGCGAACAGCACTTGGCCCTCGAGCTGGGCGACGACCGACCGGGCGGCCTCCTGGGTGTCGCCGACGGTGACCTCCCCGCGCCCCCGGGCTTCGGCGACGACATTCTCGACCATCTCCACCTGGGCGTCGAAGATCTGCTGCAGGCGCTCGCGGATGGGTTCCGTCTGGTTGCTCAGCTCCAGGGTGAGGTTGCCGAACATGCATCCGGAGACGGTCCCGCAGCTCTGCTGACCCGCACGCAGGCCCGCCTCGGTCTCTTCGAACAGCCGGCGCAGCCGCGACAGCGGCTCCACATCGTCCTGCAGGGCCCGAACCCAGTCACCGCGCTGAGTCTCCCAGTGCTCGTCGAGCACCGCCAGGGCGAGAGCCTCCTTGGACTCGAAGAAGTAGTAGAAACTCCCCTTGGGCACACCGGCGGCCTTGCAGATCTCGGCCACACCCAGCGCGGAGTAGCCGCGCAGCTCGATGAGCGACTGCGCGGCGGTGAGGATCTTCGCCCTCGCATCACTCGTACGTCCCATGCCGCAAGTGTACGACCGGTCGTCTATAGCGAGCCACCGTGGCCCCGGGCGTCTGACACGCCGCCCGGGGGCGACGAATCGGTGGCCGACGCTCTGGCCGCCGTCGACGTGGAGGATCTCGCCGGTGACGAAGGGTGCGTTCTTCAAGGTAGACGACTGCGTCGACGAACCCCGTCGACGACACCACCCGCGCCGCCGCCCGCATCCAGGCCGAGCGCACCGTCAAGATAGCCGCTGCACTCAAGGCCGCTGCCCGACAGCCCGCTCGAGGCCGGCCTGTCGGCGGCGCTCCTGCGGCGCCGACAGGGGGTATCGGCACCTCTGCGTGCCACACCGTAACGCTCCGCCGGTGCCGATGCCCGGCGACTCCTCCCTTCACGGGAGGTCAGTACGTCCTCCGGCGCAGTGCTGGCGACGAGGATGACAGGTGGCTCCGCTTCGCGGTTCGACCGAGCGGCCTGCAGCGGGCCGGCACCGCTGCGACTCGCCGTCCGTTGACGATCGGCCGACCATGTCCCCGTCGGGAGCCACCACCCCCGCCGAACCGAGAGAGGAAAGGACCATGAACGAGTTCCTGGTCGAGCTCATCACGACCGTGCCAGAAGGCACCGACCCCGCCGAGGTCGATCGGCGTCGCGCTGCAGAGGCTGCCCGTGCGAAGGAGCTCGCCTGCGCGGGCCACCTGATCCGTCTATGGCGCCCGGTGGGCGAGCTCCGCAGCATTGGTGTGTGGCGCGCCGACCACGAGGCGGATCTGCGCGCGAAGGTCCTCGGAACACTGCCCCTGCGGCCCTGGATGACCGCGCGGTCACCGCACTGCAGCCGCATCCCAACGATCCGGGCCCGACCGGCTGCACGGCCTGATCGCGCCTCCCTCTGCCCACGCTCCCTGCGGCGGCCGCAGGGAGCGACGTCAGAACCAGTGCAGGGCGATGCCACGCCCGGGCAGCAAGCATGTTCCACGAGCAAGGAACGCCAACGACCGGGCGCCCCGAGCGCCCCTTGATGAGAGGAGAACCCTCATGACCAGCACAGCAACACAGGAGGCGATTCTGCGAGGCGTCATGGACCGATGGAAGGGTGCGGTCGACGCACACGAGCCGCAGGAAGTCGCCTCGTATTTCACCGAGGACGCTGTCTTCCAGGGGCTTCGTCCCTGCGCCGTCGGCCGTCAGGGTTCGCCGAGTACTACGATTCCCAGCCTCTGGACCTAGGCCGTTTCTGATGGCTCTTGCTGGGCTAGGCCGTTTCTGATGGCTCTTGGACGATGTCTCGGAGCCAGATGACGATCGCTGTGATGGCCAGGGTGCCGTTGAAGATGTAGTCGCGTTTGT